>NZ_KV800946.1:21969-54331 GCF_001810355.1 Neisseria sp. HMSC074B07
CCGTACTGGTTTAAAGTTAATCCACTATAGAATCCCTCCGTTCTTTCTCGAACACAGCCTTTACCGGCATCATTTTGCCGCCCGTTTGGCGCGTATCCGGCGTATATTTTGGGGATTTGGTACAGGGGTCGTCTGAAAATGTAAAGACAGCGTCCCTGCAATGCAAAAAAGCGCAAAAGCATAGGAAAACAAGCTATCAAAAAACTCAAAATGCGTGTTAAGATTAGCCATCACTATCCGCCGCACCCATTTATTTCGGGTTTGCGCAGCGCATACAATCACGAAAAGGAAATCCCATGAGTCGCGTATTACTCGTAGATGACGACGCTTTGCTGACTGAATTGCTCACCGAATACCTCACCGCCGAAGGATTGAACGTCCACAGCGTTCCGGACGGCGAAGCCGGTGTACACGAAATCCTGACCGGCCAGTACGATGTCGTCGTATTAGACTCCATGATGCCGAAAATGAACGGCTTGGACGTATTGAAAAACGTCCGCTCCCAAAGCACCGTTCCCATCATCATGCTGACCGCCAAAGGCGACGACATCGACCGCATCATCGGATTGGAAATGGGTGCGGACGACTATGTTCCGAAACCTTGCACCCCGCGCGAACTGTTGGCACGCATCAACGCCATCCTGCGCCGTGCGCAACAAAGCGGCGAGCCGAACAACGCGCCAAACAGCATTTCCGTCAGCGACGTCGTCCTGTACCCCGCCAAACGTCAGGCGACCATCAAAGACACTCCGCTCGAACTGACCAGCACCGAGTTCAACCTGCTCGAAGTCCTGATGCGCCACGCCGGACAAGTTGTCAGCAAAGAAACTTTGTCCATCGAAGCGCTTGACCGCAAACTGGCAAAATTCGACCGCAGTATCGACGTCCACATCTCCAGCATCCGCCACAAACTGGGCGATGCCTCGCTGATTCAGACCGTACGGGGCTTGGGCTACCTGTTTGTTAAAAACTAAAGATAAAACAGATCAATGAAACTGTTTCAACGCATCTTCGCCACATTTTGCGCAGTCATCGTCTGCGCAATCTTTGTGGCGAGTTTTTCTTTTTGGCTGGTGCAAAATACCCTCGCCGAAAACCAATTCAACCAACGCCGCACCATCGAAACCACTTTGATGAACAGCATCCTCTCCGCCTTTAGGGCGCGCGGGGACAGCGGTGCGCGCGAAATTTTGGCGGAATGGGAAGACAGCCCCGTCTCCAATTCCGTTTACGTCATTTTGGGCGACGAGAAAAAAGACATCCTCGACCGCAACATCGACAACCACACCATCGAACGCGCCCGCGTATTTGCCATCAATAATCCCAATTCCGATTTGGCGCACATCGAATACGACCGTTTCGGCGAAGAATACCTCTTCTTTATCAAAGGTTGGGACAGCCATCAGGCGCAACGCCTGCCCAGCCCGCTCTTTATCCCGGGCCTGCCGCTCGCCCCGATTTGGCACGAATTCATCATCCTGTCCTTCATCATCGTCGTCGGTCTGCTGATGGCGTACATCCTCGCCAGTAACATTACCAAGCCCATCAAAATTTTGGGCAGCGGTATGGACAGGGTAGCAAACGGCGAACTTGAAACCCGTATTTCCCAGCAAGTGGACGACCGTGACGACGAATTGTCCCACCTTGCCATCCAGTTCGACAAAATGGCGGAAAAACTGGAAAAACTCGTTGCCAAAGAACGCCACCTGCTGCACCACGTCTCCCACGAAATGCGCTCACCTTTGGCGCGTATGCAGGCAATCGTCGGACTGATTCAGGCGCAGCCGCAAAAGCAGGAACAATACCTGAAAAGGCTGGAAGGCGAATTGACCCGCATGGATACCTTGGTTGGCGAATTGCTGACGCTTTCCCGTTTGGAAACATCCAACATCCCGTTGGAAAAAGAAAGCCTGAAGCTCGTCCCCTTCCTGAAAAACATCGTGGAAGACAACCAAAGCATCGCCCAGCAGAACAAACAAACCGTTACCCTTTCGGTCGAACCCAGAATCCCCGAAAATGCCACGGTCTGCGCCAACGAAGGCTATTTGTACCGCGCGTTTGACAACGTTATCCGCAACGCCATCAATTACAGTCCCGAAGGCAGCACCATCCGCGTCAACATCGGACAAGATAGCAAGCATTGGATTGTGGACGTTACCGACAACGGTCCCGGCGTGGACGAAATGCAACTGCCGCACATTTTCACCGCCTTTTACCGTGCCGACTCCAGCGCCAGCAAACCCGGTACCGGCTTAGGCCTTGCCCTGACCCAACACATCATGGAGCAGCACAACGGCAAAATCATGGCTGAAAACATCAAGCCGAATGGTTTGAAAATGCACTTTATCCTGCCCAAAAAGAAAGTGAACGGCAAAACGGAAAAGCCGCATCCTAAAAACTCTTGACCATGAATATTGCCCATCGGGGTTTGTATAGTGGATTAAATTTAAATCAGGACAAGGCGACGAAGCCGCACAGTACAGACAGTACAGCAAGGCAAGGCAACGCCGTACTGGTTTAAAGTTAAGCCACTATAAACAAATTGCCACACCCCAAGCCTACAAAAGGTCGTCTGAAAAGAACAAACCCTTACGTTCCCGCCTTTCAGACGACCTTTTATGCCATTTGTCATATATAATGCAAGTGAATAATTAAATCATTTAAAGTCCGCGTATTCCGCCATAAAGAGCAGCAAAACAGACTATCCATTGATAACAAAACCAACAACGAACGCCCAATCCCGTTCACTCATCACACACCCCTTCCAACCCAAACCGCCCGAAAGGTCGTCTGAAACGCAGCGTCCACACACTGAAAAGGAGGCACCATGTCCGCCCAATCCATGTCCGGCTACTTCTTCATGCCCAACCACATCATTCTCGTGGGCGCGAGCGAACGCCCATACAGCTTGGGCGAACGCATCCTGAGCAACCTCCTGAGCGCACCGTTTCAAGGTCAAATCACACCCGTCAACCTCCGCCACCGCACGGTTGCCGGACTCACCTCCTACACCAACCTCAACAAAATCCCCGGCAGCGCCGACCTCGTTATCGCCGTAACACCGCCCGACAGCTACGATGCCCTGTTCAAATCCTGCCGCAAAAAACAGTTCGGCCACATCATCCTCATCCAAGACTGGGAAAGCCTGTCCGACGATGAATGGCACACCGCCGAAGCCGCCATCAAAAAACACCACGGCAACGAACTCAACATTAGCGTGTGCAGCCCCGCGGGCGTGCAGCTTCCATCGCAAAGCCTCAACATCAGTTCCCAACCCGACCATCCGGCAGGCTACACCGCCCTTCTGACCGGACACGCTTCCGTCAGCAGCGAAATCAACCTCATGCTGCAAAAAATGGGACAGGGCATTTCACGCCACATCAGCCTCAACTATCCGCTCAGCCCCACCACCTCTGCCGACTGGCTCAACCGTTTCGGCCACAACCGCCACACCAAAGTTGCCGTTATCGAGCATAACCCAGCCGAAAACCAGCGCAACCTGTTCAGCGCCATCCGCCATTTCACCCGCCACACCCCGCTCATCCTCCACGTTACCCACCGTTCAGACGACACCGAAAAAGCCGTGTTGCGCTGCCTTGCGCGTCATTGCAACTTCCTCACCACATTCAGCAGCAGCGAACTCGAAGCCGCCCTGCACGCGCGTTTATCCGATCTTCCCCCTCTGAACAGCATCGACATCCTGTCCGACACCCCTGCCGAGTGGCTGGAAACCTGTGCGCCCCAAAACCTAAAACTCCAATTTCCCACCAAGCAGCCGCACATCCGCCAAGGCTACATCGGCAGCACACCCACGCCCGCCCATTACCACAGCATCGCCAGCCAACAACTTCAAAATACCCATACCGAAGCCCTGCTCGCCATCGTTGCCCCGACCGACAGTCCCGACGAAAAAAATCTGACCCGCACCCTGAGCATGCTGGCGAAACACACTGCCAAACCCCTGCTTGTCAGCAGCCGCTTTTCAGACGACCTCCTGCATTTCGACCGTCCTGAACAAGCCCTGCAAGCCGTATCTTTCCGAAACATTGCCGACCAACTGCAAAAAGAACAGCTACGCATCGCCACACCCAAAAAAGTTCGTCTGAAAACCCCGCAAGCAAGAAACATTAACAAAGCCCTCGCTTCAAAAGACCTTCCCCTGCTTGCCGAAGCCCTGTGTTTGCCGGCTTATCAGCACACCACGCATAACGCCGTGCAATTCCGTTTCCAACGCCATACCGCCTATGGCGACATCCTGACTGTATGCCATCAAGGCAGAACCACCGCCGCGCTCCCGCCGTTCTCTACGCTGGACAGCGAACACATCGCCCGTTTCGCCCAACTCGACAATACACACACCCTCAACCAGCTCCTGCACACCCTAAACACACTCAGCCAACGGCAGCAATACATCGGCGAAATCCTGCTCAACCTCAACGGCGACCAATACAGCAGCGACTTTGTCTTGCAGGCTAATGAACGTCCTTCTCCGAAAAACAAACCAACCAATATAGCCACCCTCAAGCTCGAGCAGGCCGCCGCCAAAGTACAGACCGCAGCGGAATACCTGCGCAGCAAAAATCCGACTGCCGCCGAGTTCCTCCGCAACACCGGCGAAGCCGCCGCCGAACTTTTGGGCGCAAAAACCGAAAGCGAAGACCCCATCCAAAACGTGCTCGCCCCCTACCCGACCGAGCATCCTGCCACGCTTACCCTGAAAAACGGCGAAACCGTAACCATCCACCCCTTCACCCCCGAAGACGCGGAAGTCAAGCAACAATTCGTCCGCAGCCTGTCTCCACAAGCGCGCTACACCCGCTTCATGACCCATACCAACGAATTGCCCACCCCTACCCTCGCACGCTTCAGCAAACTCGACTACCACAGCGAAGCCGCATGGACGGCGCGCAATTCAGACGACCTCATCGTCGCCGTCAGCCGCTTCAGCCGTATCAATCGCAACGAATGCGAATTCGGCATCACACTTGCTGAAAACGTGCGCGGCAAAGGGTTGGCAACGGAAATGATGAAGCTGATTATCCAATCGGCAACACAACAAGGCTACCGCGTCATGAGTGCCCAAATACTCAAATCCAACACCCCTATGCTTAAACTTGCTGAAAAATCAGGCTTTACCATCACCCCTTCAGAAGAAGACAACACTTTATGCCAAGCACGCCTCAGCCTGACCACTCCGCAAAACAGCAACAAAAACAAATAAAAACTTGCATGAACAACGCAAAATATCCTAAAATTAGCGGTTTCTTATCTATCCGATTTTCTCAAAAGGACTCAAAATGGTAGTTATCCGTTTGGCTCGCGGTGGTTCTAAACACCGTCCCTTCTTCCACGTAGTCGTTGCCGACTCCCACAACCGCCGCGACGGCCGCTTCATCGAGCGCGTTGGCTTCTACAACCCTGTTGCCAATGAAAAACAAGAGCGCGTACGCCTCCAAGCCGACCGCCTGAACCACTGGATCGCCCAAGGCGCACAAGTCAGCGACGCAGTTGCAAAACTGATCAAAGAACAAAAAGCTGCTGCTTAATCACCGGCTAATCTTGCTATGACCGACACTCGACAACGGGTAGCCATGGGCTACATCAAAGGCGTATTCGGCATCAAAGGTTGGCTCAAAATAGCCGCCAATACAGAATACGCCGACAGCCTCCTGGACTACCCTGAGTGGCAGTTAAGCAAAGACGGTAAAACCCTGAACGTGACACTCGAAGCCGGCAAAATCGTCAGCGGAGAGCTTCAGGTCAAATTCGAAGGCATAGACGATCGCGATCAAGCTTTTGCCCTTCGCGGCTGTACCATCGAAATCCCCCGAGAAGAATTCGCTCCTACCGAGGAAGACGAATATTATTGGGCAGATTTAGTCGGCATGACCGTTGTCAACAAAGACAATATCGTGCTCGGCAAAGTCACAAACCTGATGGAAACCGGTGCCAACGATGTTTTGATGATTAATGGCGAACATGGCCAAATCCTGATCCCGTTCGTATCCAACTACATCGAAACCGTCGATACCGAAGGCAAAACCATTACCACCGACTGGGGCTTAGACTACTGATGTTGATACAAGCCATCACCATCTTCCCCGAAATGTTCGACAGCATTACCGAATACGGCGTAACCGGTCGCGCAAAAAAACAAAACCTTTGGCAATTCCAAGCCATCAATCCCCGCAAATTCGCCGATAACAAACTCGGCTATATTGACGACCGCCCCTTTGGCGGAGGTCCGGGAATGATTATGATGGCACCGCCGCTGCAAGCAGCGATAGAAGAAGCCAAACAAACATCTTCATCTCCTGCAAAAGTCATCTACCTTAGTCCGCAAGGTCAACCGCTGACCCACAAAAAAGCTGTAGAACTTGCAAAATCCCCGCATCTCATACTGCTTTGCGGACGATACGAAGGAATTGACGAACGCCTGCTGCAAAGCAGCGTAAATGAAGAAATCAGCATAGGCGACTTTGTCGTTTCCGGCGGAGAGCTACCCGCCATGATGCTGATGGATGCCGTACTCAGACTGATACCCGGCGTATTGGGCGACATACAGTCAGCCGAGCAGGATTCGTTTTCAGACGACCTATTAGACTGCCCCCATTACACCAAACCTTTAGAATTCCAAGGCATGACCGTCCCTGACGTATTGCGTTCGGGCAATCATGGCTTGATAGCCGAATGGCGGTTGAAACAATCGCTGCGGCGCACCCTGGAGCGCAGACCAGACCTGCTGGAAAAGCGCAGTTTAATCCCAAAGGAATCCCGCCTCTTAAAAGAAATCTTGCAAGAGCAACAGGAAATCCAATCATAATTTAGGAAAAACAATGAACCTGATTCAACAATTAGAGCAAGAAGAAATCGCTCGCCTGAACAAAGAAATCCCCGAATTCGCACCGGGTGACACCGTAGTCGTTTCCGTACGCGTAGTAGAGGGTTCACGCAGCCGTCTGCAAGCTTACGAAGGCGTTGTTATCGCCCGTCGTAACCGCGGCTTGAACAGCAACTTCATCGTCCGCAAAATTTCCAGCGGCGAAGGCGTTGAGCGTACTTTCCAACTCTACTCCCCTACCGTAGAAAAAATCGAAGTAAAACGCCGCGGTGACGTCCGTCGCGCCAAACTGTACTACCTGCGCGGCCTGACCGGTAAAGCGGCCCGCATTAAAGAAAAATTGCCTGCCCGCAAAGGTTAAGCAAAAGAATTACAAAACAAAATCCCCACTTTTCAGTGGGGATTTTTTACATCATCTTTCTATCATTCGGCAGTAAATTCAATTACAGATAAGATTTCGGTTACCGGCCTACAAAAAAACCTTGATACAACTTCTACAAACCGTCAGCCTCTTAAAGTACATAAAAATAGATGCAGACAAATTGAGCCAAGCTTCCACCAAGAACAAACAAATGCCAAATACCATGACCATGTTTAATCTTTTTATCATTCACAAACCAATAGATACCGACGCTATACAATATACCGCCCAACGCAAGCCAAAACAGCCCGACAGATGAAAGCGATTGAACCAATGGAAATAAAGCAACCAAAATCAACCATCCCATCACCACATAAATAATCATGGACAACAGCCGTTTTTCACTCTTTCTCCCTATCGTAAGCTCTTGAATAATCCCTAAAAATGCCAAGCCCCATGACACACCGAAAAGCGACCAACCCCATTCTCCCTTAAGAGGAATCAAGGTAAACGGGGTATAGCTGCCTGCAATCAACAGATAAATCATGCAATGATCCACTTTTTGCAAGACAGCCTTAATTTTAGGTTGAGGAATACTGTGGTACAACGTTGAGCCCAGATACAGCAAAGACAGGCAAACACCATAAGTAATCGCACTGGCAAGCCGATATGAATCATCCGCCTTAATAATCATCAGCACCAATGCCGCAACAGCCAGCATGGCGCCAATCAAATGAGTATACGCATTAAAGCGTTCACCGTAATACATAAGAATCATTCTTAGTTTGAAGAGACCGGCAAAGTGTACGCCAAACACCATACCGTAAGCGCAAGAAAATGATAAAGATAAGTTAAAACCAACACCGTTATCATTCCAAGACGCCTAATCCAGGCCTTACCTTACATTCAACATCATCCCTCTTTTCTCAGACGTTCCAAATGTTCGCGTACTTCCTGTACCTTTTCTTCGGTAAACAAATTCTCAATATTTTTCCAGATACTATGATAACCATAAGGACCATGTTGCATTTCCAACCTGGCCTCTTCCACCGACCAACCCTGATAAATAATACGGTACATTCCGGAAATCAAACCTGTACGGTCAGCCCCATGATAGCAATGAACCAATACAGGGCCGTATTTTTGCTGCTTTTCAATTAAGAAAAGAGTTTGCGCGACATCTTTAGGCTTAATTTTCCACGTCAACAAAGGACGGTTCAGCAGCATCAAATTGCGGCCTTTTAAATGTGTTTCGTTGTCGTTCCGATCAAAAAATCGCAAATTAATCACACTACGGATACCGAGTTGTTCAATCAGTTCCCCATCTTCCGCAACCGGCTGCTCACTGCGGTAAAGCTTATCGTCAATACGGTACAAATTAGCATCTTGCTTTACCAAAGTCGCCCAACGGGCGGAAGCGGTAGAAATATCTTGAGGAGCCATAGGAGTGGAGCACGCAGCGAGGAAACATGAACACAAAATTACAAACACAAAATGACGCATAAATTCTTCTCTAGAATAAAACGTGATTGTAATGGCAGGTCGTCTGAAAACGAAGCCCGATTAAAGCAGACAACCGCAACCGGCAGTTTCAAGCATTTTCAGACGACCTTTATGTCGTACAAATCAAACACAAACCGCATATCGATGGACAATTATCCCAACAAATGTAAAAAACAGTTTATTTTTGTCATAATTATATCTATGATAATACTTTATGCCATTTGATAAAAAGCACCATTCCAATCAACAAAAAAGGGGACAATATGTCTGCAATCAACACTAAAATCAAAACCATCATCTTAACCGCCATCAGCGCGGCAATCCTGTCTGCCTGTGGAGGCGGCGGTGGCAGCGGTGGCGCATCCACTCTTTCCACCGGATCAACCAGCACAAGTGGCAACGGCAGCCCTGCTAAAAACAGCAGCCCAAGCAATGCCACCCCCAGCGCTACCAATAACAATAATGGCAATACCGTAGCAGCCGCAGCACCTCGCAACAATCATGCCGATAACCTCGCCGGTCTGATTGATGAAGCTCCGCTGGAAACTTTAAACCTTGCTACACCGCTGCACACCAGCTTCATTTCTTCAGCCAGTGCGCAACAAAACAATCCAAATGTTCAATTGCGCCAAAAAGAAACAGGAGAACAATTCCAAACTGACAACCAAAACAAAGATCAAGGCGGCTTGATCAGCTCTTTAGATTTTAAAGCCAACGATGAAGTGAAATTGGATGGAATTGTACTATTCAATAAAAATGCGAATGGCAGTGCAACGCAACCCGAATGGACAACCACCGATTCCCTCATCGCAAAAATCAATTCCAAAGGCAACACAAAAGCCGATATCAGCGAACAAGATGGCAGCGAAAAAAATACCAAATACGAATACGGCAAATCAACTTTGGACGACCGTATTGTCGAAATCTTCAAACAATTGAAGACCGAACGAGAAAACCTTAAAAAAGCAAAAGAAGGCGGTACCGACGGTATTGATACAAACAAAATTGCAGAAATTGAAGCCAAGATCAAAGAGCTGTCAGAACTGTATGACTTTAAACGTCAACTTCGTGCAGGTTTGACAAAATATACTCAAGATTCCATGAATCAAATTGCCTATTTCCGCACTGATGCCGATGGTTTGGTGTTTGACAAACGATTCGACGGCATCTACGTCATCCGTTTTGTCGATGGTACGCAGATCGTTATGCACGATCCTGCCGCTGCCGGTTGGACTTACCAAACTTTCGCCCACTACATTGATCCGAAATCCGGCGTAATTTACGGCTATCAAAGCTTAGGCGATGAGACCAAGTTCACCGACCTGCCGGAGAAAGGTACGGCAACTTACAACGGCTTGACTACCGCCTATGTTGTGAAAGGTGACCAAAGCCGTCAGCTGACAGCGGATGTTAAAGCCATTGCTGATTTCGGTTTGAAAGGCGTACGCTTTGAAACTACCAATTCCCAATTCCATTCCCTCGACGCCAACGGCCGCCGCGTAAGCGAAGCCGATGCGAAGTACGACATGAAAGGTACGGCGAAATGGGAAAACGGCAACCTCTTCCTTGGTTCGGTTGAAGCAGCCGCAGCAGGTCTGAAAGGTAATTTGAGCGGTAAATTCTACGGTGAAAAAGCTGCTGAAATCGGCGGTACTTACGGCTTGAAAAACCAAGACGGCAGCGAACACTTCATCGGTGGTTACGGCGCGAAACGTCAATAATCCTAATGACCGTCTCCTTTAAAAAAGGTCGTCTGAAAGACTGTTTGCAGTTTCAGACGACCTTTTCTTTTAACCTGCCAAACACACCCGCACCAATATGAAAGCGCATAACACGGTCACCCAATGCAGCGATAAATTAATTTGAAATCAGGGCAAAACAAGGAAGTTATCCTTATCCGGCAGCTTTATCCCCTATCTTCATCACCCTCTGCCTGCTTCTATTACCAACTTCTCTAATAATCACGCCGCAGAAAAGGCGCAATTGTGGCATAATCTGCACCAAATCAAACAGACATCGGCAATGCACACCATACCGGCGCGCGAATCCGATGGCTTTATCTCCAAACTTTCAGACAAATCAAACCAAGACGGGGTTTCCAGCCAGAGGTCGTCTGAAAGTATCCGCTTCAACGAAATTAAAACCGACAAATGTAAAGAGCAGAAAGTCTCACATGACAACCCAAACCCTTTTAATCGAACTCCTTACCGAAGAACTTCCCCCCAAAGCCCTGAATAATTTAGGCAACCACTTCGCCGCTTCTGTTGCCGAAGGCTTGGAAAAAGCGCAACTGATTGACGGCGCAGCCGAATATACCGCCTACGCCTCGCCGCGCCGTTTGGCCGTTCAAGTTAAAAACGTGAAAGCCGTTCAAGCCGATCAGAAAATCGTGAAAAAAGGCCCAGCCGTGGCAAATGCCATGAAAGACGGTGCGCCGACCAAGGCTTTGGAAGGTTTTGCACGCGGTGCGGGGGCGAAAATCGAAGACTTGACCATCGTCCACGACGGCAAACAAGACGTGTACGCCTACGAATATATCCAAACCGGCAAACCGTTGGGCGAACTTTTGGAAGACATTATCAATCAAGCCGTTAAGAAACTGCCGATTCCGAAAGTAATGCGTTGGGGCAGCAGCACGTTTACCTTCGTGCGCCCTGTTCACGGGCTGATTGTGCTGCACGGCGGCGACATCGTGAACGTCAGCGTTTTGGGTCTGCAAAGTGGCAATCAAACCTTGGGACACCGCTTCCTGTCCAACGGCGAAATCACTATTACAAACGCCGACAGCTACGCCACACAAATGCGCGAGCAAGGCAAAGTCGTTGCTTCGTTTGCCGAGCGCAAAGCCGCGATTCAGACGGCCTTGAACGAACAGGCAGGTCGTCTGAAAGCCACCGTAGCCGCCGATGAAGCATTGTTGGACGAAGTTACCGCGCTGGTCGAATACCCCGTTGTTTTGGAAGCCGGTTTTGAAGAACATTTCCTCGCCGTGCCGCAGGAATGCCTGATTCTGACCATGCAGCAAAACCAAAAATACTTCCCGCTGCTCGACCGAAACGGCAAGCTGATGAACCGCTTCCTGCTGGTCTCCAACTTGCAAACCGAAGACCCGTCGCACATCATCCAAGGCAACGAACGCGTCTTGCGCGCGCGCCTGTCTGATGCCGAGTTCTTCTACAAACAAGACCAAAAAGCGACTTTGGAAAGCCGCCTGCCCAAGCTGGCGAACGTGGTGTATCACAACAAAATCGGCTCGCAAGCCGAACGCATCGAACGCCTGCAAAGCATTGCCGCCCACATCGCCAAAGCTTTGGGCGCAGATGCCGCCGCAGCCGAACGCGCCGCGCGTCTGGCAAAAGCCGACTTGGTGACCGAAATGGTCGGCGAGTTCCCTGAACTGCAAGGCACGATGGGCAAATACTACGCCCGCTTGGACGGCGAAACCGAAGAAATCGCCGAAGCCGTCGAGCAGCACTATCAGCCGCGTTTTGCCGGCGACAACCTGCCGAACGGCAAAGTTGCCACTGCCGTTGCGCTGGCCGACAAGCTGGAAACCTTGGTCGGCATTTGGGGCATCGGTCTGATTCCGACCGGCGACAAAGACCCCTACGCCCTGCGCCGCGCCGCCTTGGGTATTTTGCGGATGCTGATGCAGTATGGTTTGGACGTAAACGAGCTGATTCAGACGACCTTCGACAGCTTCCCCAAAGGTTTGCTCAACGAGAAAACGCCGTCTGAAACCGCCGACTTCATGCAGGCGCGCCTTGCCGTGTTGCTGCAAAACGACTATCCGCAAGACATTGTTGCCGCCGTACTTGCCAAACAGCCGCGCCGTTTGGACGATTTGACCGCCAAACTGCAAGCCGTCGCCGCATTCAAACAACTACCCGAAGCCGCCGCACTCGCCGCTGCCAACAAACGCGTGCAAAACCTGCTGAAAAAAGCCGATACCGCGCTGGGCGAAGTCGATGAAAGCTTGCTGCAACAAGACGAAGAAAAAGCCCTGTACGCCGCCGCGCAAGACTTGCAGCCGAAAATCGCCGCCGCTGTTGCCGAAGGCAATTTTCAGACGGCCTTATCAGAACTGGCTTCCGTCAAACCGCAGGTTGATGCCTTCTTCGACGGCGTGATGGTGATGGCGGAAGATCCCGCCGTAAAACAAAACCGCCTGAACCTGCTGAACCGCTTGGCAGAGCAGATGAACGCGGTAGCGGATATTGCGCTCTTGAGCGAATAATATATAGCCGTAAACAAAGGTCGTCTGAAAACGGACAAGCAGCTTTGCCCAACGTTTTCAGACGACCTTTTTGATTCTATGAATCTATAGTGGATTAAATTTAAATCAGGACAAGGCCGACGAAGCCGCACAGCAGTACAGATAGTACGAAACCGATTCACTTGGTGCTTCAGCACCTTAGAGGAATCGTTCTCTTTGAACTAAGGCGAGGTAACGCCGTCGGTTTAAAGTTAAGCCACTATAAAGCCATCTGCTCGCCCGCAAAGCCAATTCCTGCCCACATCCATGTCCTAGCCCCATACCATTCCGTGTGGGCACAGCCTATTTACTATATAATTTCGACTTTCAGCATTTTCCGCGCTTAATCATGAAACGGCTCAAACGCATCAAAACCATCCTCCGCACGCTTTACCTCTACCGCCTCGCCGAGCTGTTTGCCGCGCTTGTCCGTCCGGGCTGGGCGCGGACGCTGTTGAAAATGCTGCCGCAGTCGTCTGAATTGGAAAACGAACCGCCTGCCGTCCGCCTGCGCCTTGCCCTAGAAAGCTTGGGGCCGATTTTCATCAAATTCGGGCAGGTTCTCTCCACGCGCCCCGATTTGATTCCGTATGATTACGCGGTCGAACTGGCAAAGCTGCAAGACCAAGTCCCGCCGTTTGATGCGCAGCTTTCACGCTCGCAAATCGAAAAATCGCTGGGGCAATCCATCGAAACGCTGTATGCAGAATTTGAAACCGAACCCGTCGCCAGCGCGTCCATCGCCCAAGTACACAAAGCCCGCCTGCATTCGGGCGAACAAGTGGCGGTCAAAGTTTTGCGCCCCAACCTTTTGCCCGTTATCGAACAGGATTTGTCGCTGATGCGCTTCGGCGCAGCTTGGGTCGAGCGTCTGTTTGCCGACGGCAAGCGTTTGAAACCGCGCGAAGTGGTGGCGGAATTCGACAAATACCTGCATGACGAGTTGGACTTGATGCGCGAAGCCGCCAATGCCAGCCAGCTCGGCCGCAACTTCCAAAACAGCAATATGCTGATTGTGCCTAAAGTGTTTTACGACTACTGCACCAGCGACGTACTGACCATCGAATGGATGGACGGCACGCCGGTATCGGAAATCGCCAAACTCAAAGCCGACGGCATCGATTTGCACAAACTCGCCGATTACGGCGTGGAAATCTTCTTCACACAAGTCTTCCGAGACGGCTTTTTCCACGCGGATATGCACCCCGGCAACATTCTGGTCGCCGCCGACAACCGCTACATCGCCCTCGATTTCGGCATTGTCGGCACGCTGACCGACTACGACAAACGCTATCTCGCCATCAACTTCCTCGCCTTCTTCAACCGCGATTACCACCGCGTCGCCACCGCCCACATCGAATCAGGCTGGGTGCCTGCCGACACGCGCGCGGAAGAATTGGAAGCTGCCGTCCGCGCCGTGTGCGAACCGGTGTTCAACAAACCGATTTCACAAATTTCGTTCGGCCTCGTATTGATGCGCCTGTTTGAAGTCAGCCGCCGCTTCAATGTCGAAATCCAGCCGCAGCTTGTATTGCTGCAAAAAACGCTGCTCAACATCGAAGGCTTGGGACGGCAGCTTGATCCCGATTTGGACCTGTGGAAAACCGCCAAACCGTTTTTGGTGAAATGGATGAACGAACAGGTCGGTCCTAAAGCCTTTTTGCGCAACCTCAAAAACGAAGCCCCCGACTGGGCGCAAATCATCCCTTCCCTGCCCCGCAAAATCAATGCGCTGGTTGACGAAAACCGCCAGCAGGAAATGCGCGATGCCTATATCCATTTGGTCAAAGTGCAGCAGCGGCAAAGCATGTGGCTGGGCGTGATTGCGATTGTGTTGCTGCTGATTTTGCTGTTTGATTAAAAATCCATATACACAAAAGGTCGTCTGAAAACGAAATAGTGGTTTTAGAAAAACTCGCTATCCGCATTTTCAGACGACCTTTTATTATGAATTTGCATAAAACGCGCACCTCAACCGTAGCGTGGGCTCCGCCCACGAAAATTGGATATTTTGCCCATCGCCCCAAGCAAAATAGACCGATATATTCTCGCGGGCAAAGCCCACACTACTTTTCCACTCGTTACCAAGGTCGTCTGAAAACATGGATTGCGGCTAAGCAAACCTGATATGACCGTTTTCAGACGACCTTCTATTGCGAGTTTGAATACAATACCCGCCGCAGCCGTAGCGTGGTCTCTGCCCACGAAAATCAGGATATTTTGCTACTCGCTCCAAGCAAAATAGACCGATATATTTCTCGCGGGCAAAGCCCATACCACCTCTTCCCTTCATCATCGAGGTCGTCTGAAAACGTCAACCGTTCCCATCGCATAAAACTGCGCTTTTCAGACGACCTTTACAGTTTTTGAGTCATTCCCCGATATGCTATAATCCGCCGTTAAACTTTTATCTTTTCAGGAAAAACCATGAGCTTGAAATGCGGCATCGTCGGCCTGCCCAACGTTGGCAAATCCACCCTCTTTAACGCGCTGACCCAATCGGGCATCGAAGCGGCGAACTATCCCTTCTGCACCATCGAACCCAACGTCGGCATTGTCGAAGTGCCCGACCCGCGCATGGCGGAACTGGCAAAAATCGTCAACCCGCAAAAAATGCAGCCCGCCATCGTCGAGTTCGTCGATATTGCCGGTTTGGTTGCAGGCGCGAGCAAAGGCGAAGGCTTGGGCAACCAGTTCCTCGCCAACATCCGCGAAACCGACGCCATCGTCAACGTCGTGCGCTGCTTCGACGACGACAACATCGTCCACGTCGCAGGCAAAGTCGATCCGATTGCCGACATCGAAACCATCGGCACCGAACTAGCGCTTGCCGACCTCGCCAGCGTCGAAAAAGCCATCGTCCGCGAAGAAAAACGCGCCCGCTCAGGCGATAAAGACGCGCAAAAACTGGGCGAACTGTGCAAAAAACTGCTGCCGCATCTGAATGAAGGCAAACCCGTCCGCTCCTTCGGTTTGGACGCAGAAGAACTCGCCATGCTCAAACCGCTGTTCCTGCTGACCGCCAAACCCGCCATGTATGTGGGCAACGTTGCCGAGGACGGTTTTGAAAACAATCCGCACCTCGACCGTCTGAAAGAATTGGCTGAAAAAGAAAACGCCCCCGTCGTTGCCGTTTGCGCCGCGATGGAGAGCGAAATCGCCGAGTTGGAAGACGACGAAAAAGCCGAATTCCTCGCCGAAATGGGCTTGGAAGAACCCGGCCTGAACCGCCTGATTCGTGCCGGCTACGACCTCTTGGGCCTGCAAACCTACTTCACCGCCGGCGTCAAAGAAGTCCGCGCTTGGACCATCCACAAAGGCGACACCGCCCCGCAAGCCGCCGGCGTCATCCACACCGACTTCGAACGCGGCTTCATTCGCGCCCAAGTCATTTCCTACGACGACTTTGTCTCGCTCGGCGGCGAAGCCAAAGCCAAAGAAGCCGGCAAAATGCGCGTGGAAGGCAAGGAATATGTCGTGCAGGACGGGGATGTGATGCACTTCTTGTTCAACGTATAAACCAAATGCAATAAGCTTTCAGACGACCTTCCTAACCGAGGTCGTCTGAAAACCATCATTCTGTTGTTTCGGACTTAGGAAGTTATCCATGAAAAAATCTATTCTCTATATGGCATTATTTTTCGCTGCCTCAACTGCCCAAGCACAAACACCGCAACAAATCGTACAGAAGTTTTATCCGAAATATTCGCAAAAATACCAATGTTACCAAGTCAATGTGAAAGACAATGGTCAATACTGTGTACGTCAAACCAAAAGCGAAACGCGCCAAACTGCTCAAGGCAAACTGATGTACCTGCTGTTTACAGGCAACGCATTTAATTTTGAAAAAGGCGTAGCAGACGGTGCGCACGTTCAATCCGGTCTGGCGGGCGTATTTGTTTTGAAACAGACTGGCAACGACTGGAAACTTCTCGCTGCGCAACCACATGGCTGGGCGGGCTCATTCGGTAATGCGCCTGAAGCAAAGTCTTGGTCGTTCCACGAATTCGGCAAAGACAAATGGGGATTTCTGACCCTTCATGGCGATGTTCATAATGGTTATGCGGGTTCTGCCTATCAATTGTTTGTTCATGACGGCGCGAAAAAAATCACAAAAAGCAGTATCACGGCAGAAGCAGAAAATACGGGAGCATTAGGCGACTGCTCGGAAAATTTTTATAAAGGTCGTAAAAACACCGCTGCCGAACGACGTAAATGCTTGAGCGAACTGTACAACCTTTCTTCTAAAATCAAAATACTAAAAGACGGTAAAACAAGTGCCAGTTTCTACCCGCTTCAATTGACGGTATCTGGTTTTGACGGCTCGAAAAAATACACCAATAAAGTCTTTATTGCCACCTTTAACTCTGCCAAAGGATATTACAGCACCCCAAAAGACTATCCACTGGCAGATAAAGATTTTTAATTTTTCAGACGACCTCCGATATTTTAAGGTATAGAAAAGGTCGTCTGAAACACCGACTATATAACGACTATATAAAAGGAATTTCAGTGAAATCAGTTATCCAAGACCTACAATCGCGCGGCCTTATCGCGCAAACCACCGACATCGAAGCCTTAGACGCTTTGTTGAACGAACAAAAAATTGCCCTCTATTGCGGTTTCGACCCGACTGCCGACAGCCTGCATATCGGACACTTGCTGCCCGTATTGGCATTACGCCGTTTCCAACAGGCGGGACATACGCCGATTGCCTTGGTGGGCGGTGCGACCGGGATGATCGGCGACCCCAGCTTCAAAGCGGTGGAGCGCAGCTTGAATTCCGCCGAAACCGTTGCCGGCTGGGTAGAAAGCATCCGCAACCAACTGAAACCTTTTTTGAGCTTTGAAGGCGAAAACGCCGCCATTATGGCGAACAACGCCGACTGGTTCGGCAGCATGAACTGCCTCGACTTCCTGCGCGACATCGGCAAGCATTTCTCCGTCAACGCCATGTTGAACAAAGAATCCGTCAAACAACGTATCGAGCGCGACGATGTGGGTATTTCCTTCACCGAGTTCGCCTACTCCCTGCTGCAAGGCTACGACTTTGCCGAATTGAACAAGCGTCACGGCGCGGTTTTGGAAATCGGCGGCTCCGACCAATGGGGCAACATCACCGCCGGTATCGACCTGACACGTCGTCTGAACCAAAAACAAGTATTCGGTCTGACCCTGCCTTTGGTTACTAAATCCGACGGCACCAAATTCGGCAAAACCGAAGGCGGCGCGGTATGGCTGAATGCGAAGAAAACCTCGCCGTATCAGTTCTACCAATTCTGGCTGAAAGTTGCCGATGCCGATGTGTATAAATTCCTGAAATACTTCACCTTCCTGTCTATCGAAGAAATCGACGCCATCGAAGCGAAAGACCAAGCCAGCGGCACCAAGCCCGAAGCGCAACGCATCCTCGCCGAAGAAATGACCCGCCTGATTCACGGCGAAGCCGCCCTGCAAGCCGCACAGCGCATTTCCGAAAGCCTGTTTGCCGAAGACCAAAGCAGCCTGACTGAAAGCGACTTCGAACAACTTGCCCTCGACGGCCTGCCCGCATTTGAAGTTTCAGACGACCTCAACGTCGTCGAAGCCTTGGTCAAAACCGGCTTGGCATCTTCCAACAAAGAAGCGCGCGGTTTTGTGAACAGCAAAGCGGTATTGCTCAACGGCCAGGCCGCCGAATCGAACAACCCGAACCACGCCGCCGAACGCCCCGACGATGCCTATCTGCTGACCGACGCGCACAAACGCTTCGGCAAATACACCATCGTACGGCGCGGCAAACGCAACCACGCGCTCTTGGTTTGGAAATAAACCTTAAATGACAGAGGTCGTCTGAAAACTTTTTTCAGACGACCTTTTTTCTACCGTCAACAGTATGATAGCGAATATAGTGGATTAACTGCAGATCGGCACGGTATTTCCCATTCATCCCGTCTGAGGTTTCGTCTTGCCCTGATTTACAATCAATCTGCCACACCTGCGCTCATCATAAATCTTAAATCCGGTAACGCCCTATCCGTTTGAATTTAATGAACAATAAGAAAGAAACACCATGACTTCCCCCTACACTCTTGCCGACCTGAAGACCGCCTACCAACGCAAAGAAAAATTGAAATATCTATACTTCTGGGGACAGACGCCAAAACATATAGTGGATTAAATTTAAATCAGGACAAGGCGACGAAGCCGCACAGTACAGACAGTACAGCAAGGCAAGGCAACGCCGTACTGGTTTAAAGTTAAGCCACTATAAAAATGAGATAGATAAAGCCGTCTTCACCTGCGCCCTTCGGAATCGACGGCATCCGCTATGCGACTGCCGAACACTATATGATGGCAGAAAAGGCGAGGCTGTTCGGCGCAGACGATATCCGCCGCCAAATCATCGCTTCTGCCCACCCCAAACAAGCCAAGGACTTGGGGAGACAAGTCCTTGGATTCAAAGACGACATTTGGAATGCCCGCCGCTTCGATATCGTTTGCGAAGGCAACCGTGCCAAATTCATCCAACACCCCGATTTGAAACGCTTTTTGCTTGGCACCGGCAGCCGTATCTTAGTAGAAGCCAGCCCGGTTGACGCAATCTGGGGAATCGGACTTGCCCAAGATGATCCACGCGCCCAAAATCCATTGCAATGGCGGGGTTTGAACCTACTTGGTTTCGCGCTAATGAAAGTACGAGATGAACTTCAGGTCGTCTGAAAGCAACTTCAAAAGCAACTTCAGACGACCCCATAAAAAAACGCACCTTATGAAAAGGTGCGTTTTAATTTCTATGGTTTAGAATTTAGCGCCGGATTGGTTGGCCATATAGTCAACCGCTGCTTTGACTTCGTCATCACTCAGGCTTGTGTTACCGCCTTTGGCAGGCATGGAGTTAAAGCCTTCGAGCGCGTGTTTGTGCAGGGTATCTTTACCTTGTTTGATACGCGGGGCCCACTCGTCTTTCTTGCCTATGCCTGGAGCACCGGGGATGGTACCACCGTGACACATTTTACAGTTGGCTTCAAAAACGGCTTTACCGTCCACTTTTGCAGAAGAAGCATCTGCTTTTTCTGCCGGCTTGGCTTCGGCAGGAGCGGCCGCTTTTGCATCAGCTGCTGAAGCCGCTTTTTCAGCTTGTGCAGGTGCGGACGCAGATGAAGCGTCAGCGGATGATGCGGCAGCAGCAGAAGCAGGTGCTGGTGCGGGAGCAGGTTCGGCTTTTTTCACGGGCGCTTTACCGTCTTTATTGGACAGACCCCATACATACGCAGTCATGATGTGGAGTTTGTCTTTATCCAAGAAACGACCCCAAGCCGGCATTTGACTGTGTCGGCCGTTGGTGATGGTTTCGATAATCGATTTTTGAGTACCGCCCCACAGCCATACGTTGTCGGTCAGGTTCGGACCCAGTCCTTGGATACCTTGGCCTTTATCGCCGTGACAGGTAAAGCAGTTTGCCGGTGGACCACTGAACAATACTTTACCGCGTGCGGCACGTTCTTCATCGTATTGGTCTTTGGATTTGGATAAGGACATGACATAGTTTGCCACATCTTTTACCCGCTCTTCACCCAATGCAGGACCCCATGCCGCCATCGTCGCCGTACGGCCTTTTTCAATGGTCTCGTGGATTTTCTCAGGTTCGCCGCCCCACAACCAATCGTTGTCGGTCAAATTCGGGAAGCCTTTGGAACCTTTGGCATCAGAACCGTGACATTGGATACAGTAGGTATTGAAGAGGTTTTGACCGATGGCGCGTGCTTCAGGATTTTTTGCCACTTGCTCAATCGGCATATTGGCAAACTTGGCATAAACTTTGCCGTACTTCTGATCTGCTTTAGCCATTTCCTGATCATATTGTCCGTGGCTGCTCCATTTCCACTGGCCTTCATAATCGCCCAAACCCGGGTACATGACCAGATAACCGATACCAAACAGCCAGACAAAGACATACAGCCAAAACCACCAGCGTGGCAACGGGTTGTTATATTCTTCGATACCGTCCCATTGATGACCTGTCGTTTTGACTTCTTCGCCCTTTTTAGGACGCTTCACAACGTTTTGGGAAAGCAGCAGCCATGCCAAGCCGATAAAGCTGAGCACGACGATGACTGCAATGTATATATTCCAGAAATTACTGGTAAATTGGGGTGATGTGTTCATTATTTTGCTCCGTGATCACGGACTAAACTGTTATCGCCCGTCTTTTTCAGACGACTCTTTATCCTCATCATTTTCGAAAATACTGTTGGCGGCGTCATCGTAGTTCTTTTTATTTCGTCGATTGAAAACGATATAAAGCACTAAGATAAAGCTGATAAAAACCCAAACAGTAAAGAGCGAGCGGGCCCAGTTTACGTCCATGATGTTACCTTACGTTTTTCAATGCCAAGCCTAAGCCTTGCAGGTATGCAATCACCGCATCCAGCTCCGATTTGTTTTCCAAGGCTTCAGGCGCTTTGGCAATCTCTTCGTCGCTGTAAGGGGTACCGACTTTACGCAGGGCTTTCATATGCGCCACGGTTGCTTCGGCATCGACTTTGTTGCGGGCAAGCCATGGGAAAGCGGGCATATTGGACTCCGGCACAACGTCGCGCGGATTCAGCAGGTGGATGCGGTGCCATTCGTCGGAATAGCGGCCGCCAACACGTGCCAAGTCCGGACCGGTACGTTTGGAACCCCATTGGAACGGATGGTCATAAACAGACTCGCCGGCAACGGAGTAGTGGCCGTAACGTTCGGTTTCCGCACGGAACGGACGGATCATTTGAGAGTGACAGTTGTAACAACCCTCACGGATATAGATGTCGCGACCAGCCACTTGCAAAGCATTATAAGGTTTCACACCTTCTATAGGCTTAGTGACAGCTTTAGTAAAGAACAGCGGCACGGCTTCAATCAACAGGCCTACGCTGACTACAAGCAGGGTAAATACAATCAGGACGCCGACTTTTTCTTCAGCTAATTGTTGTAATTTCATTTTGGTAGCCTTTTCTTATGTTTTTAGTGGTGCTGGGTTTGAGACACCGCGGGAATCTCGGCATCAACCGCTTTGCCACTGATGGCCGTACGGTAAACGTTGTATGCCATGATACACATACCGCTCAGGTACAGCAGGCCGCCGGTGAAACGAATCATGTAGAAAGGCATGGTGCGTTTAACTGACTCTACAAACGAGTAGGTCAAAGTACCGTCCGCATTCAGAGAACCCCACATCATACCTTGCAATACCCCTGCAATCCACATGGAGGCGATATACAGAACCACGCCGATGGTCGCAATCCAGAAATGCGCTTCCACCAATTTGGTGCTGTACATTTCATTTTTACCGAACAGGCGGGGAATCATGTAGTACACGGAACCAATGGTCACGAAGCCCACCCAGCCCAATGCGCCGGCATGAACGTGTGCAACGGTCCAGTCGGTGTAGTGGCTCAAAGCGTTGACGGATTTGATGGACATCATCGGACCTTCGAAGGTGGACATACCGTAGAAGGACAGAGAAACGATCAAGAATTTCAAGATAGGGTCGGTACGCAGTTTGTCCCATGCACCGGACAAGGTCATGATACCGTTGATCATACCGCCCCAAGAAGGTGCGAACAGAATCAGGGACAACACCATACCCAAGGACTGAGTCCAGTCAGGCAGCGCGGTATAGTGCAAGTGGTGGGAACCTGCCCACATGTAGGTGAAAATCAAAGCCCAGAAGTGGACGACGGACAAGCGGTAAGAATAAACCGGACGACCCGCCTGTTTCGGCACGAAGTAATACATCATGCCCAAGAAACCTGCTGTCAGGAAGAAACCTACGGCATTGTGGCCATACCACCATTGAACCATAGCATCGATTGCGCCCGCATAAACCGGATAGGATTTCATGAAGCCCGCAGGAATGCTCAGGTTATTGACGATGTGCAACAGGGCAACGGCCAAAATGAAACCGCCGTAGAACCAGTTGGCAACGTAGATATGTTTGATTTTACGTTTGGCAATCGTACCGAAGAATACGATGGCGTAAGCAATCCAAACCAAAGCGATCAGGATGTCGATAGGCCATTCCAATTCGGCATACTCTTTAGCTTGGGTATAACCCAAAGGCAGGCTGACGATTGCCGCAACGATAACTGCCTGCCAGCCCCAGAAGGTAAATGCCGGCAGCCAACCGCCGAACAGGCGTGCATTACAGGTACGTTGAACAACGTAGTATGATGTACCCATCAGACCGCAACCGCCGAACGCAAAAATCACCGCATTGGTGTGCAACGGACGCAGGCGGCCGAAGTGGAACCAAGGGCCGACATCTGATAAATCAAGGGACGGGGCAAACAATTGGGCGGCAACGATGACACCGACCAACATGCCCACAATACCCCAAACTACGGTCATGATGGCGAACTGGCGCACCACTTTGTAGTTATAAGTTTGTGTGTCCATGAGAGTCTCCATGAATTATGGGAATAAAAATTTTTTATCTCACTTTGCCGTATGCGTTTTGAACAAACGCAATAAGGGCTAGGTTTAAATTTTTCTAAATTTAACATATAAGACAAGCCTAGCCAAGCGGAATTACATTTCACTCCATCTGGCGGCTTTATCGATTTTTTATATTTTTTACTTTATAATCATATTATTATTTAACAACCTCCCCTACAGCGCCACTTTATTTTTTCAAGCCTCCCTTTTGAAGGGGACTTTATCGATATAAATCAAACTGCATAATTCGACCTTTTTATTCATAAAATTTAACAAATGCATTAATAGTCATGATTAATTACAAAATCACCCCCAACCCGCTCGCCCACGAGTGGCACATCCGCCTAACCTTCCGACAAGAACATGATTTGGAAACAGAAATCAGCCTACCGAACTGGGTTCCCGGCAGCTATCTGATACGCGATTTTTCCCGCCACATCACCACCATCCGCGCTTTTTGCAACGGAGAATATGCCCATCTGACCCAAGTCAAAAAAAACCGATGGCGCACCGCCCCTCAGTCCGGCGAGTGGGAAATTTACTACACCGTTTACGCCTACGACCTATCCGTCCGCGGCTCGTTTCTGACTGCCGAACGCGGATTCTTTGACGGCGCGTGCCTGTTTTTGCAGGTAAACGGACAAGAAAACAGCGCGCACCAAATCGAATTCCCCATCCTGCCGAAAACATGGCGGATTGCCACCACCCTGCCCCAAACCGGCATCCACAGCTTTCAGACGACCTCCTACCACGACTTAATCGACCACCCTGTCGAACTGGGCAACATCGAATTTCTCGATTTTGAAGCCGGCGGCATCCCGCACCGCATCGCCTTGAGCGGCCACTACCCCGATTTCGACCGCGACCGCCTCGTGTCAGACATCCGCACAATCTGCGAAACCGAACTGGCCATGTTCCCCTCCCCTGCCCCGTTCACCCATTACCTCTTCCTGCTCCACGTCGGCGACAACATCTACGGCGGACTGGAACACATCAGCAGCACCGCCCTGCTCGCCGACCGCCACAGCCTGCCGCCGCACGGCATGACCGAAGCCAACGACGCCTACACCCAACTGCTCGGACTGTTCTCACACGAATACTTCCACGCCTGGAACGTCAAATCTATCAAACCCGCCGCCTTTGCCCCCTACGACCTCGACCGCGAAAACTACACCGAGCAGCTTTGGGCATTTGAAGGCATCACCTCATACTACGACGACCTCTTCCTCGCCCGAAGCCGCACCATCGCCCCCGAAGCCTACCTGCGCCTGCTCGCCCAAAGCATCACCCGCGTGCAGCAAACCAAAGGTCGTCTGAAACAAAGCCTTGCCGAATCCAGCTTCACCGCTTGGAACAAATTCTACAAACAAGACGAAAACAGCCCCAACGCCATCGTCAGCTACTACCAAAAAGGCGCACTCGTCGCCCTCTGCCTCGACCTTGCCATCCGCAGTAAAAGCAGCGGACGACACACCCTCGACAGCGTCATGCAGCAACACTACCGCGATTGGCTGGACACCCGTCAAGGCATCCCCGAAAAACAATGGCAAGCCCGTTGCCAAGCATTTACAGACCTAGACCTCGAAGACTTTTTTCAGACGACCCTCTACACCACCGCCGACCTGCCCCTTGCCGAACTCCTCGCCACCATAGGCATCGGACTGCAATGGCAGGCACAACCGCGCAGCCACGGCGGCGCATTCCTGCCCGAACCACCAACCGAAACGCCCGCTCCCGCGTCCGACTTCGGCGCAAGGTTCAAACAAAGCAGCGACCACGCCACCCTGACCCACGTCTTCAACGGCGGCAGCGCAGAAAACGCCGCCCTCTGCCCGCAGGACAAAATCATCGCCATCGACGGCTACGCCTGTACCGACCTTGCCGCACAGTGGGCGCAACTCCCCATCGGCGCCACCGCCCGCCTCCACTACTTCCGCACCGGTATCCTGTACGTCGCCGACATCACCGTTCAAGCCGCCGAAGCCGACACCGCCGTCCTCTACATTACCGACCGCGAATTATTTGAAAACTGGCTTTATAATGACCAAGCCTGATTTTCAGACGACCTCAAGTGCCGGATCAAGGTCGTCTGAAACATCAACTCTGAAAGAAACAACCATGAAAAAAATCCTTGTCAGCATGACCGCCCTGTTACTCAGTCTGCACGCCGCAGCCGCCCCCAAATCAGATTCGGCAGATAAACTAGGAAAGGATATCGCCGTCTTCTACAAAAATCCCTCTGCCGAACGCGCTGCTTCTTTGATGGACCAGCTTGTCAAAGCCGATATCATGCGCGAAACCACCCTTGCATGGGGGACGCAAGCGCTACAAAAATACCCCCAAGGCAGCACCATTTGGTGTGACAACATCCGAACCTACCAAGGCGACGCCCTAACCTTTGCCGCCTACACCCTCACCCTGACAGGCACGAATCAAGCCAAAACCTGCCTTAACAGCCTGACATTAGATATCGAGCTTAAAAACAACCTCAAAAAAAACAAAAGCTTCCATCCGCTTCAAGAACCCATCATTTCCCCTGCATCACTGGATTTTCATTGGGTAACTTATTTTGCCACCGGCAACCCGAAAGCAGTCGAGCGTATCGTCGACTACATCATCAAAGCCCAAACGGCTGCCGCCCAACGCCCCAACCATGTAGACCTCACACTTGCCTCTGCCATTTGGTCAACCCGATCCAATATGGAACAAGATACGGCGATTGACAGCATTGTCCGCCAATACATACAAAAACAATCCGAAGCCAATAAAAAACGATTGGAACAAGCCCTGTTAGCCCCTCAAGACGACTAAAATCAATCCATCGTCAAACGTAGAAAAGGAAAACCCATGTCTATCCAAAAACTTGCCGACAACCTCTACATCGCCCCGCAGCTGACCGAAGCCGACGTTCAAGAAGCCGCCAAACTCGGTATCCAAACCGTCATCTGCAACCGTCCCGACGGCGAAGAAGAAAACCAACCCTCGTTCAAACAAGTCGAAAGCTGGCTTGAAGCCGCAGGCATCCGCGAACACCACCATCAGCCCGTCGTCGCGCCCGCCATCAACGCCGCCGATGTCGCCGCTTTCCAAAACCTGCTCAAAAGCGTTCCCCAACCTGTCCTCGCCTACTGCCGCACCGGCACCCGCTGCTCCCTGCTCTGGGGCTATCATCAGGTGCAAAACGGCGCAAGCGTCGCCGAAGTCGTCGCTGCCGCACAACAAGCAGGCGTCAACCTGAGCAACTTCGAAGCCCGTCTGCAAGACGCGCAACAAAACGGGCTGGCGTAACACGCTATCCGTTTAGCCAAAAGCAAAGGTCGTCTGAAAATACCGTTTCAAAAAATGGAAACCGTTTTCAGACGACCTTTTTACGTTATGCCGTTTGGCGAACCGAATGAACGCATCCGATATTTTAAACATTGTGGTAATCCGATACATCCGGATGAAACTCAATATCCAGACCTGCCGTTTTCATTTACAATCCCCCCGTTCCATCTCATCAATCTATTATGCAAATCCTGCTCACTTTTTTGTTTAAATGCTTTGCGGCGCTGCCTTTGCCGCTTCTACACGCGCTGGGGAATGCGGCGGGCGGCTTGGGCTATTATCTGCTCAAAAGCGACCGGCAGCGTGTGTTCGACAATATGCGGCTTGCCGGATTGAATCCCGAGCCTTCGTCAGTCAAAGCCGTTTTCCGTGAAACGGCGAAAGGCGGGCTGGAATTGCCCGTGGCCTTTTTCAGACGACCTGAAAGCATTGAAACGCTGTTTAAAGAAGTGCACGGCTGGGAGCATGTCCAATCGGCTTTGGACGCCGGAGAAGGACTGTTGTTTATTACCCCGCACATCGGCAGCTACGACCTCGCCGGACGCTATATCAGCCAGCAGCTTCCGTTCCCGCTGACTGCCATGTACAAACCACCCAAAATCAAAGCCTTGGATTCCGTCATGCAGGCGGGGCGCGTTCGCGGCAAAGGAAAAACCGCCCCCACCAATATTCAAGGGGTCAAACAAGTCATTAAGGCTTTGCGTTCCGGTGAAGCCACGATTGTCTTGCCCGACCACGCCCCCTCTCCCGAAGAAGGCGGCGACGGCGTCTGGGTGCCGTTTTTCGGGAAATACGCCTACACCATGACGCTGGCGGGCAAACTGGCACAAGTCAAGGGCGTAAAGGCGCTGTTTTTCTGCGGCGAGCGTTTGCCGAACGGCAAAGGATTTGTGCTGCACATCGAGTCTATGCGCGGCGAGCTGAACGGCGACAAACAACACGACGCGCAGATTATCAATGAAAACACCGAATACTGGATACGCCGCTTCCCGACCCAGTATCTGTTTATGTACAACCGCTACAAACAGCCCGCAGGCGCACCGCTTTCTCCCGACTGGAAACCGGAACCCGGCTGGAAACCTGAAGACGTACAGGATTGAACATTCCTTGCGGGTCGTCTGAAAAGACGGCTGATGCCCGGTTTCTCAAAACATCGCCATACCAACACAAAAAAGCACCCCAATCGAGGTGCTTTTTCTCTTTTCAGACGACCTTTTGTCGGGCATCAACCTTTTTTATTGTTCAACGCAGCTTTGACAAACGCGGTAAACAAAGGATGACCTCTGCGCGGGTTGGAGGTGAACTCGGGGTGGAACTGGCAGGCAAAGAACCAAGGATGGTTTGGCAGTTCGATGGTTTCGACCAAGCGTTCGCGTCCGGCAGATACGCCGCCGATGACCAAACCTGCCTGTTCCAGCGTAGGAACGTAGTTGTTGTTGACTTCGTAGCGATGGCGGTGGCGTTCGCGGATGTGTTCACTGCCGTAGATTTTGGCGGCAAGGCTGCCTGCTTTCAATTCAACCTCTTGCGCGCCCAAACGCATGGTGCCGCCCAAATCGGCGGATTCGTCGCGGGTTTCGACGCTGCCGTCGGCGGTTTGCCATTCGTCAATCAGAGCAACGACGGGCGCGGCGCATTTGAGGTCGAACTCGGTAGAGTTCGCGCCTTTCAAGCCTGCGACGTCGCGGGCGTATTCAATCAGCGCAATTTGCATACCGAGGCAGATGCCCAGGTACGGCACGTTGTTTTCGCGGGCATAACGCACGGCGGCGATTTTGCCTTCCACGCCGCGCGAACCGAAGCCGCCGGGAACAAGGATGGCGTCCATGTCTTTGAGCATGGAAACGTCGCCGTTGTTTTTCTCGATGTTTTCGCTGTCAACGAAGGTGATTTGCACGTCGGTTTCGGTGTGGATACCCGCGTGTTTCAAGGCTTCGATCAGCGATTTGTAGGATTCGGTCAAATCGACGTATTTGCCGACCATGGCGATTTTGACGGTGTGTTTCGGATTTTTGATGGCATGGACGATTTTTTTCCACGCGGTCAAATCCGCCTGCTGTACGTTCAGCTGCAACTGCTCGGTAATGATGTTGTCGATGCCTTGGTCGTGCAGCATTTCGGGGCATTCGTAGATGCTGTCCACGTCGTAGCTGCCGACAATCGCGCGCTCTTCCACGTTGCAGAACAAGGCGATTTTGCGGCGTTCGTCCGCGGGCATTTTCCTGTCCATGCGGCAAATCAGGATGTCGGGCTGCAAACCGATGCTCAACATTTCTTTAACGGTATGCTGGGTCGGCTTGGTTTTGATTTCGCCTGCGGCGGCGATGTAGGGGACGTAGCTCAAGTGGGCGAACAAAGTGTTGTTGCGTCCCAACTGGCTGCGCATCTGACGGATGGCTTCCAAAAACGGCAGCGATTCGATGTCGCCGACCGTACCGCCGATTTCGACGATGGCGACATCGTAACCCGCCGCGCCTTCGTGGATGCGGCGTTTGATTTCGTCGGTAATGTGCGGGATGACTTGAACCGTACCGCCGAGGTAGTCGCCGCGGCGTTCTTTGGCGATGACGTTTTCGTACACCTGCCCCGTGCTGAAGCTGTTGCGGCGGGTCATGGTGGCGTTGATGAAACGTTCGTAGTGTCCCAAGTCGAGGTCGGTTTCCGCGCCGTCGTCGGTGACGAACACTTCGCCGTGCTGGAACGGACTCATGGTGCCGGGGTCGACGTTGATATAGGGGTCGAGCTTGAGCATGGTCACGTTCAAACCGCGCGATTCGAGGATGGTGGCAATAGAAGCGGCGGCGATACCTTTTCCGAGTGAAGATACGACGCCGCCGGTTACGAAAATAAATTTAGTCATGATGCAGTACCCATGTTGGAATACGGGATTTTACCTTTAAGCGGGTTTTCTGGCAAACGCGGGAAGCCGACGCCGCCCGAAAGAAACCGCCCGAATATAACGAAATCATCTTTTTTTAAAACCAAGCATTCTTTCCCATTTTCAGACGACCTCATTAAAGTAACGAGCAATCCGAGAATTAAG
Organism: Neisseria sp. HMSC074B07; assembly: GCF_001810355.1. Classification (NCBI taxonomy): domain Bacteria; kingdom Pseudomonadati; phylum Pseudomonadota; class Betaproteobacteria; order Neisseriales; family Neisseriaceae; genus Neisseria; species Neisseria sp. HMSC074B07. Next base: position 51,761 of record NZ_KV800946.1, read on the forward strand.
GAAAGAACCATGACCGCAACCACCGCCCCGCTTTTGCGCTTCATCACTGCCGGCAGCGTCGACGACGGCAAATCCACCCTCATCGGCCGCCTGCTCTACGACAGCAAAACCCTGCTGACCGACCAGCTCGACAAACTCAACCGCGCCGCCGAAAACGGCGAAACGCCCGACTTCGCCAGCCTCACCGACGGTCTTGCCGCCGAACGCGAACAAGGCATCACCATCGATGTCGCTTACCGCTATTTCGCCACGCCCAAGCGCAAATTCATCATCGCCGACACGCCCGGACACGAACAATACACCCGCAACATGGTAACGGGCGCATCAACCGCCGATGCCGCCATCGTCTTGATAGACGCAACGCGCGTCGATTTTTCCGGCAGCGAACCCGTCCTCCTGCCACAGACCAAACGCCACAGCGCGATTCTGAAACTCTTGGGCTGCCCTAACATCATCGTCGCCGTCAACAAACTCGACCTGCTCGACTTCGACGAAACTAAATATCAGGCCATTACCGCAGCCTACCGCAAGCTGGTGGAACAAATCGGCCTCCAAGCCCAAATCCACTTCCTGCCCATCAGCGCGTTAAAAGGCGACAACATCGTCAACGCCAGCAGCCAAACCCCGTGGTATCAAGGTTTACCGCTGTTACCCCTACTCGAAAGCCTGCCCGTCAACCGTCAAAACGCCGCCGACCAAGCCGCCCACTTCCCCGTGCAGCGCGTCGCACGGCAAGACGGCAGCAGCAGCGACGACTTCCGCGGCTATCAAGGCAGGCTGGAAGCAGGCCGTCTGAAAACAGGCGACGAAATCAAAGTCCTACCTAGCGGACATACCGCCAAAATCGCCGAAATCTACAATCCAAACGGTAAAACCGAATCTGCCGAAGCAGGCGAAGTGCTGACCGTCGCGCTAGACACCGACCTCGACATCTCGCGCGGCAACAGCATCGCCGCCGCCGACAGCCCCGTCGCGCCCGAACAGCAGTTTCAAGCCGCGCTGTGCTGGTTCGACGACATCCCGCTCAACCTGCGCCGCAAATACCTGCTGAAACACACCACCCAAACCACCCCCGTCAAAATCAGCGCGATTTCCTACGTTTTGGACGTGAACACCCTCAGCCGCGTCGAATCCGCCGACACGCTCAAACTCAACGACATCGGCAGCGTCAGCCTCAAAACCCAGCAGCCGATCGCCGCCGCGCCCTACGAAGAAAACCACGCCCTCGGCGCGTTCATCCTGATAGACGAAGCCACCAACCACACCGTCGCCGCAGGCATGATACGCAAGGCTGACCAAGCAGACAGTTTTGAAATTTGAAACAGGATCATCTTGAACCGAAGAGGTCGTCTGAAAAACCGATTTTGGATTTTCAGACGACCTCTTTAGTATGGCAGATTAAGGCAGGGAATATGGCAGGCTGGCTTTAAGCCCTGCGGCGTTGCCTTGTCCTCATCCAACGCGGTAGAAAATTACAGCGGATTAAATACGGAATCGCGGCATGGCATTTTTTATTTGGATGCATGACAAAAGGTCGTCTGAAAATCCAAAATCGGATTTTCAGACGACCTTTGCCTTACTTGACCCGCCTTAACAGGCGGACAAGATGGATTCTATGGCTTACCTTTTAAAGCATCAGGCTTTGGGTTTCAACGCCGCCGCTTCTTTGGCGAGGCGGGTGATGGTGTTCCAGTCTTTGTTTTTCACGGCTTCTTTCGGGGTCAGCCATGAGCCGCCGACACATAAGACGTTGGGCAGCGCCAAGTAATCGGGCGCGGTGGCGAGGCTGATGCCGCCGGTCGGGCAGAAGCGCACGTCGGCATAAGGACCGTAGAGTGCTTTGAGCATGGCTTTGCCGCCGACGACTTCGGCAGGGAAGAGTTTGAGGGTATCGATGCCGTGTTCCAAAGCCAGTTGGACTTCGCCCGGAGTGGCTACGCCCGGAATCAGGGGGATGCCGCTGTTGTGGCTGGCTTTGGCGAGGGATTCGTGCAAACCTGGGCTGATGGCGAAAACCGCGCCTGCGTCTTCAACGGCTTTAAGCTGCTCGGGATTGGTAACCGTACCCGCGCCGACGATGGCGTTGGGCACTTCTTTGGCAATCAGGCGGATGGCGTCGAGGCCGACGGGAGTGCGCAGGGTGATTTCGAGGGTGGGGATGCCGCCTTCGACAAGGGCGTGGGACAAATCGACGGCGGTACTCAAGTCGTCAATCGCCATGACGGGCACGACTGCGCCGGCGCTCAGGATTTCGCGGGGGGTCAGTTTGGACATTTCGATTCTCCAGGTGGGATGGGGTTGTCGTTTTTGTTGAGGTCAAACGGGATGGGGGTTTAAGTTTTCAGACGACCTTTGGGGCTGTATTCGGATACCCGTATCCGACAAATACCCTGATAACGTCGGATTCGACCTACGTCTTTGGTTTTCGCGGGCAAAGCACGCTACGTCTGATGCGTTCAAACGGGATGGCGGTTTAAGTTTCAGACGACCTTTAGAGGCTGTATTCGGATACTTGTATCCGATAAATGTCCTGATAATGTCGGATTCAAGAATCCGACCTTGTATATCGAA
>NZ_KV800947.1:0-400 GCF_001810355.1 Neisseria sp. HMSC074B07
CAACTGTATTTTTCACCCCGTCGGGCAAAAATACCAAAACTCAAATCAAGCCGTTCGGATACCGTTTTCGGTGGTACCGTTTTCGGCAAAGTAATCACGCATCCGGGCATTCAATATCGTCAGCAGTTTGCGCATACATGCCGTAACGGCAACCTTATACGGCTTACCCTTGGACAGCAGGCGTTGGTAGAAATCCCGAATAAGCGGTTCAAAACGTGTCGCTACCACGGTAGCCATATACAGTGCCTTACGCACCGCAGACCTTCCGCCGAAGCAGCGGCTTTTGAATTTGGTTTCCCCGCTCTCCCTCGGGTGCGGGGCAATGCCGACCAAACTCGCCAGCCGTTTGTGCGACAGCCGTCCCAATTCGGGCAGCATCGCCATCAGCGTAGCCGTCGTT
>NZ_KV800948.1:0-8098 GCF_001810355.1 Neisseria sp. HMSC074B07
GGGATGTCCAACTTTTGGGGTGCAGTTCAAACCATAGTTTAGGTTTTCAGACGACCTTTTTATATGGGCAGGTAGGATATGGCAGACAACCCATGAAGGCAGCAAGTCGCAGATACTACGTGTAGCATCGCAGCTGTAGCGAAAAATCAGTTTATTCACCATACGATTCGAAAGGGATGCAAAAAGCCCGAAAAGCACGGTTTTATGCTAAAATTCCCATCTATTTTTGCCATACGAAATAAAGAAAACCATGACCGACGCAACTATCCGCAACGACCATAAATTCGCACTCGAAACCCTGCCCGTCAGCCTTGAAGACGAAATGCGCAAAAGCTATCTCGATTACGCCATGAGCGTGATTGTCGGCCGCGCTCTGCCCGATGTGCGCGACGGTTTGAAGCCGGTGCACCGCCGCGTGCTTTACGCCATGCACGAGCTGAAAAACAACTGGAACGCCGCCTACAAAAAATCGGCGCGTATCGTCGGCGACGTCATCGGTAAATACCATCCGCACGGCGATTCCGCGGTTTACAACACCATCGTGCGCATGGCGCAGGATTTTTCGATGCGCTACGTCTTAATCGACGGTCAGGGCAACTTCGGCTCGGTTGACGGCGACGGCGCCGCGGCCATGCGTTATACCGAAATCCGCATGGCGAAAATCGCCCACGAAATGCTGGCAGACATCGAAGAAGAAACCGTCAATTTCGGCCCGAACTACGACGGCAGCGAACACGAGCCGCTGGTGTTGCCGACCCGCTTCCCCGCGCTGTTGGTCAACGGCTCGTCCGGTATCGCCGTCGGTATGGCGACCAACATCCCGCCGCACAATCTCACTGACACCATCAATGCCTGTCTTCGTCTTTTGGACGAACCCGAAACCGAAATCGACGAATTAATCAATATTCTCCAAGCGCCCGATTTCCCGACCGGCGCAACCATCTACGGCTTGAGCGGCGTGCGCGAAGGCTATAAAACCGGCCGCGGCCGCGTCGTCATGCGCGGTAAAACCCATATCGAACCCATAGGCAAAAACGGCGAACGCGAAGCCATTATCATCGACGAAATTCCGTATCAGGTGAACAAAGCCAAGCTGGTGGAAAAAATCGGCGAACTGGTGCGCGAAAAAACGTTGGAAGGCGTATCCGACCTGCGCGACGAATCCGACAAATCCGGTATGCGCGTCGTTATCGAATTGAAACGTAACGAAAACGCCGAAGTCGTTTTAAACCAACTCTACAAACTCACCCAGCTTCAAGACAGCTTCGGCATCAATATGGTCGCCTTGGTTGACGGTCAGCCGCGCCTGTTGAACCTGAAACAGATTCTGGCGGAATTCCTGCGCCACCGTCGCGAAGTCGTTACCCGCCGCACCCTGTTCCGCCTGAAAAAAGCGCGTCATGAAGGCCATATCGCCGAAGGTAAAGCCGTCGCCTTGTCCAATATCGACGAGATGATTCGATTGATTAAAGAATCCGCCGACGCGCCTGAAGCCAAAGAAAAACTGCTGTCCCGCGCATGGCGCAGCGGCTTGGTGGAAGACATGCTGAGCCGTACCGACCTCGACCTGCGCATGGCGCGCCCCGAAGGTCTGCCCGCCAACCTAGGCTTGCAGGAACAAGGCTATTATCTGAGCGAAATCCAAGCCGACGCCATCCTGCGCATGAGCTTGCGCAACCTGACCGGCCTCGACCAAGAAGAAATCGTCGGCGATTACAAAAACATTATGGCAAAAATCATCGACTATTTGGACATTTTGGCGAAACCGGAACGCATCACCCAAATCATCCGCGAAGAATTGGAAGAAACCAAAACCAATTTCGGCGACGAACGCCGCAGCGAAATCAACCCGTTCGGCGGCGACATTGCCGATGAAGACCTGATTCCGCAACGCGAAATGGTCGTTACCCTGACCCACGGCGGCTATATCAAAACCCAGCCGACCACCGACTATCAGGCGCAGCGTCGCGGCGGACGCGGCAAACAGGCGGCGGCCACCAAAGACGAAGACTTCATCGAAACCCTGTTCGTCGCGAACACGCATGACTATTTGATGTGTTTCACCAATCTCGGCAAGTGCCACTGGATTAAGGTTTACAAACTACCCGAAGGCGGACGCAACAGCCGCGGCCGTCCGATTAACAACGTCATCCAGTTGGAAGAAGGCGAAAAAGTCAGCGCCATCCTCGCCGTGCGCGAATTCCCCGAAGACCAATACGTCTTCTTCGCCACCGCACAAGGCATGGTGAAAAAAGTCCAGCTTTCCGCCTTTAAAAACGTCCGCAGCCAAGGCATCAAAGCCATCGCGCTCAAAGAAGGCGACTACCTCGTCGGCGCCGCGCAAACCAGCGGCTCGGACGACATCATGCTGTTCTCCAACTTGGGCAAAGCCATCCGCTTCAACGAATACTGGGAAAAATCCGGCAACGACGAAGCGGAAGATGCCGACATCGAAACCGAGATTTTAGACGACCTCGAAGATGAAACCGCCGACAACGAAAATGCCCTGCCAAACGGCAAACACGGTGTGCGTCCGTCCGGTCGCGGCAGTGGCGGCCTGCGCGGTATGCGCCTGCCTGCCGACGGCAAAATCGTCAGCCTGATTACCTTCGCCCCCGAAGCCGCGCAAAGCGATTTGCAAGTATTGACCGCCACCGCCAACGGCTACGGCAAACGTACCCCGATTGCCGATTACAGCCGTAAAAACAAAGGCGGACAAGGCAATATCGCCATCAACACCGGCGAGCGCAACGGCGATTTGGTCGCCGCAACCTTGGTCGGCGAAACCGACGACCTGATGCTGATTACCAGCGGCGGCGTCCTCATCCGCACCAAAGTCGAACAAATCCGCGAAACCGGCCGCGCCGCAGCAGGCGTGCGCCTGATTAATCTGGATGAAGGCGAAACCTTGGTATCGCTGGAACGTGTCGCCGAAGAAGCGGAAGATGAAAATACCGAAGTAGAAAATCCGGAAGGCAATGAAGCCGAGAACACCGTATCGGATACTGAAGGCGGCGAAGCGTAAATCAATCTTCCGATTGACCGGAGCCGATTGGCAGGGTCGTCTGAAATAATAGGTTTCACAATATAGTGGATTAAATTTAAATCAGGACAAGGCCACGAAGCCGCACAGTACAGACAGTACAGAACCGATTCACTTTGGTGCTTCAGCACCTTAGAGGAATCGTTCTCTTTGAACTAAGGCGAGGTAACGCCGTCGGTTTAAAGTTAAGCTACTATAAATCTAAAAAATGGAGAAATCATGTCAACTTTATCCGATAAAATCATCATGGTAACCGGCGCGTCCCAAGGTTTGGGCGAGCAGGTTGCCAAGGCTTATGCGGCGGCCGGCGCGACCGTCATTTTGGTGGCGCGTCATCAAAAGAAGTTGGAAAAAGTTTATGATGCCATTGTCGATGCCGGCTATCCCGAACCCTTTGCCATCTGCTTCGACTTAATGAGCGCCGAAGAAAAAGAGTTTGACCAATTTGCCGCAACCATTTCCGAGGCGACCGGCGGACGTTTGGACGGTATCGTGCATTGTGCCAGCTATTTCTATGCACTTTCTCCTTTGGATTTCCAGACCGTATCGGAATGGGTCAACCAATATCGGATCAATACCGTTGCGCCGATGGGTTTGACACGCGCAATGCTGCCTTTGCTCAAAGCTTCTTCAGATGCTTCCGTGATTTTTGTCGGAGAGAGTCATGGCGAAGATCCCAAGGCTTATTGGGGAGGGTTCGGCGCGTCTAAAGCCGCGTTGAATTATTTGTGCAAAGTCGCTGCCGACGAGTGGGAACGTTTTGACAACCTGCGCGCCAATGTTCTGATTCCGGGTCCGATTAACTCGCCTCAACGCATCAAGTCCCATCCGGGCGAGTCGAAAAGCGAACGTAAAAACTATACCGACGTATTGCCGCAGTTTGTGTGGTGGGCAAGTCAGGAAAGCAAGGGGCGCAGCGGCGAGATTGTGTACCTCTAAGTTTGAACGGTAACGCGGCAAAATCATCATTTGATGAATGCCGCGTTTTGATTTTCAAAACATTATTGTTGTATCAGGCAAGCAATGCAAAAGGTCGTCTGAAAAATTTCAGACGACCTTCTGCTATAAACAGACTGCTAGGGCTGCCAATCCAAGAAGTTACGCAACAGCAACAATCCCGCGTCGTGGCTTTTTTCCGTGTGGAACTGGGTGGCGAACACATTGTCTTTGCCGACGATGCAGGCAAATTCGTGCGGATATTCGCTGGTAGCAAGGATGGTTTCGGGGTCTTCGGGGGCGAAGTAGTAGCTGTGGACGAAGTAAAAGCGCGTTTCTTGTCCGATGTCTTTAAACAGCGGGTGCGGGCGGGTTTGACGCACTGTATTCCAGCCCATGTGCGGCACTTTCAGACGACCTCCGTGCGCATCGGTTTGGTTGGCGGCGAAGCGTTTGACCCTGCCTTTAAACCAGCCCAGTCCGGCAGTATCGCCTTCTTCGCTGTGTTCGAACAATAATTGCGCGCCGACGCAGATGCCGAAAAACGGTTTGTTTTTTAATCCGTCTTCCACTACCTCGCCCAAACCGCTTTGCCACAGCGCCGCCATGCAGTCGGGCATCGCGCCCTGACCGGGGAAGATGATTTTGTCGGCATCAAGGATGTCTTCGGGGCGGTCGGTCAGATAAATTTCAGCGGCTTTGCCGGACAAGGCTTGCGCGGCTTGTACGGATTTGAGGACGGAATGCAGGTTGCCCATGCCGTAATCGACAATAGCGGTTTTCATGTTTTCTCCTTGATTTTTGGATAACGGGGCAAGGCGGGGAAGGGCATTGCGATGGTAATGATTTTATAGCAAACCCCGAACGCGGAAAATCGTTGCGTTGAGCGGCGGCGAGGGTGGGGCGGCACTATATATGTTACAAAGCCAAGTTTGAAAACTTGGCTCTTTATATCGTCTACCGGATGATGGGTCGTCTGAAATAGGGGCAACTGAAAGAGAAAGCCTTGTTTCAGACGACCTTTTCCATATTACTCAATCTTCACCCGTTTCAACCTCAACGCATTGCCCAACACCGACACCGAGCTTGCCGCCATCGCCGCGCCTGCGATGACGGGGTTTAAGAAGCCGAGTGCGGCAAGCGGGATGCCTAATATGTTGTAGAAGAAGGCGAAAAACAGGTTTTGCTTGATGTTTTTCAACGTCGCCTGCGACACAAGCAGGGCATCGGCGAGCTGGTTGACCGAATGCTGCATCAGCGTGGCGGAGGCGGTGTGTTCGGCAACGTCCGCACCGCCTTTCATGGCGAAGCTGACGTTGGCGGCGGCGAGTGCGGGCGCATCGTTGATGCCGTCGCCGACCATCGCCACGGTTTTGCCGGCGGCTTTGAGTTTTTGCACTTCGGCGGCTTTGTCGCGCGGACTCATGTTGCCGAAGGCGTGTGCGATGCCCAGTTGTTTGGCGACATATTCGACCGTGCCTTGGTTGTCGCCGCTCATGATGTAAACGTCGATGCCGTGTTTTTTCAGACGACCTATGGCTTCGGCGGTGTCGGTTTTCAATGCGTCGGCGAGTGCGAATGCGCCGATGGGTTTGCCGTTGGCGGAAACGGCGACGATGCTTGCGATGCGCCAGACGTCGTCTGAAAGGTTTTCAGGCAACTTTAATTCGGCAAAATCAAGTTTGCCCGCTTTCACCAATCCCGCGCCTTCGACTTCGGCGGTAATGCCTGCGCCGACAACGGTTTGTGCATTTTGTGCGGCGGGAATGTCCAAGCCGCGCGCTTGGGCAGCGGAGACGATGGCGCGGGCGAGCGGGTGGGCGGCGTTTTGTTCGACGGCGGCGGCGATGCGGTACAAAGCGTCTTCGTCAAAGCCGCTGTCGGGAACGCAATAGACGGCGGCAACCTGCGGCCTGCCTTCGGTCAGCGTGCCGGTTTTGTCCAACACGACGGCATCGACGTGGGCGGCTTCTTCCATTGCTGCCGCATCTTTAAACCAAATACCGTGTTTCACTGCTTTGCCCATGCCGACCATAATCGCGGCAGGAGTCGCCAAACCGAGCGCGCACGGGCAGGCAATCACCAAAACAGCAACGGCGTGCATCAGCGCCACCGTCCAATCGCCTTTCACCAGCCAAGTGGCGATAAAGGTCAGAAGCGCGATGCCCACGACGGCAGGTACGAACACCGCCGCCGCCTTGTCTGCCACACGCGCAATCGGCGCCTTGCTGCCTTGCGCTTCGGACAGCGCGTTCATCATGTCGCCGAGCAGGGTTTGGCTGCCGAGCTGTGTGGCGCGGTACACCACGCTGCCTTCGGTCATCAGCGCGCCCGCCAACACTTTGCCGCCCGCCTTTTTCTCTTCGGGATTGGATTCGCCGGTAAGGTGGCTCTCGTCCGCCCAGCCGCTGCCGCTTTCGATAATGCCGTCGGCGGCAATGCGTTCGCCGTGGTTGGCGCGGATTAGGTCGCCAATTTGCACTTGGTCGATGGGCAGTTGTTTCCATTCGCCATCGCGTTGCACGTTGACTTGAGTCGGCGTGAGTTTCAGCAGCAAGCCCAAGCTGTTCAGGCTGGATTTTTTGGTGCGGTGTTCCAAAAACTTACCCAGCGACACAAAACCAATCACCATCACGCCTACTTCAAAATACACATGCGCCATGCCGTGCGCTGCGTGCGGGCTGAAAAACAGCATATAGACGGAATACAGGTAAATCGAGACCGTGCCGATGGTAACGAGCACGTCCATATTCGCCAGCCCGCCTTTAATACTCGCCCACGCGCTTTTGTAAAACGGGATTGCCAGCCAAAGCTGCACCACACTCGCCAGCGCAAACTGCCATACCGGCGGAATCATCCAATCGTGCCGCCCGATCATCATGCCTGCCATGCCGATTAAAAACGGAATATTAATGGCCAGCAAAAGCCACAACCTCCAGCCGATATGGTGTTCTGCTTCAGCTTGCGGCAATGTATCTTCCGTTTTTTCCTTCGCGCCGTAACCGGTTTTCTCAATGATTTTGGCAATGTCGGCTGCAGAGGTTTTGCTATCGTCAAACGTAACCTGCGCCTCCTCGCTGGCGAAGTTCACCCCTGCCGATTCGACAAAATCTTTTTTGTTCAACACTTTTTCAATACGCGAAGCGCAGGCCTGACAGGTCATGCCTTCGATTTGAAAACGGACTTTTTGTTGCATGGTTTCTTCCTTCTGAATGTGGTTGGGCTACCTGAAAAAAGCGGAGCAGGGTTTTCAGGTAGCCTTTGGGGTGTTGCAGTCGATTTGTTGCGATTCGATTTACAAAGCCGCATCAAAGCCGCCGTCTTCCACCGCTTCTATCAGCGCGGCGGGGTTGGTTTGGGCGGGGTCGAATTCCACGACGGCATTCTTGTTTTCCAGGCTCACTTCGGCCTTGTCCACGCCGTTTACGCCTTCGAGGATGCTGGTAACGCTTTTCACGCAGCCGCCGCAGGTCATGCCTTCGATGTTTAATGTGATGGTTTGCATAGGGTTTCCTTTCTGTTGGAATGAGGCTGAGGTTTTAAAGCCCGTTGCAGCCAAAGCTTTCAGGTAGCCTGAAATGATGGGTCTGCTCTTGCTTTCCCGCTAAGTGCCGCCACTATAAAGCTTCACCCGAAGTAAAGGTCAAGCATCATGATGAACATCAGCCAGGCCGCGGCCGAGAGCGGCCTTTCCGCCAAACAAATCCGCGACTACGAAAAGTACGGCCTAATCGCCCCGGCCGCGCGCAGCGAAGCGAGCTACCGCCGCTACGGACAGGCCGACCTTGCCCGGCTGCGCTTTATCCGCCATGCGCGGGAAGTGGGCTTTTCGCTGCCGCAGATCGGGCAGCTTTTGAGCCTGCAACACAACCCGCAGCGCACCAGCCGCGAAGTGAAAACGCTCACCGCGCGGCACATCGCCGAGCTGGAAGCCAAAATCGAACGCTTGCAGGGCATGGTGGCCGAGCTGCAACGCTGGCACGATGCCTGCGCGGGAGACGACTGCCCGGATTGTGCGATTTTGGCCGGACTGGAGGAGCGTTAGGCGGCTTGGGGCCAATACACATGAGTGCAACCACCTGTTGCCTTTGTTGGAAGGCATTGCCGAAGGTACGACCG
>NZ_KV800948.1:8198-22830 GCF_001810355.1 Neisseria sp. HMSC074B07
AGTAAGGAAAACCGGCAACATCTGAAAGAGCATCGGTTGTTAGACGGCATTGCGCAAAGCCCACCGCAACCGCCCTCTGACGGAAGCACAAACCAAACGCAACCGATATTTGTCGAAGACCCGTTATGTGGTCGAACAGAGCTTTGGTACGCTGCACCGTAAATTCCGCTATGCCTGGGCAGCCTATTTCGGGCTGATTAAAGTGAGTGCGCAAAGCCATCTGAAGGCGATGTGTTTGAACCTGTTGAAAGCGGCTAACAGGCTAAGTGCGCCTGTTTGTGCCTAAAAGGCGGCTCGGATGCCTGATTATCAGGTATCCGGGGAGAATTAAGGGGGTATTTGGGTAAAATCAGGAGGTATTGGGGGAGGGAAATAGCCGAAAACCTGTGTTTGGGTTTCGTCTGTCGGGGGAAGGGCTTTTTTGCAAAGGTCTCTGCTCATAAAAAAACTGCACCTTGTGAGTTGGAGGGGATGTGTCCAACTTTTGGGGTGCAGTTCAAAAGGGGAGGGCGGTTTTCAGACGACCTTTTTGAGTGGGGCGGAGGGCTTGTTGTCAGATTTAAAATCTTGGGAATACGCATATTTTATGCCGATGTGGCAGGTTTTCAATTAAGTCGCGCCAAATCCCGTTAATTTCCATTAAAGGTCGTCTGAAAGCCTTCGGTGTCATACTTTCTCGGTTATAATAGCCGGCTTCTTCAATCTGACCCTTTTTCGGAAATATATCATGGCCTTTGCCTCGCTTTTCACCCTTTTGGACGATATTACCGCTGTCTTGGACGACGTTGCCCTGATGACCAAAATGGCCGCCAAGAAAACGGCGGGCGTGGTCGGCGATGATTTGGCGCTCAATGCGAATCAGGTTACCGGCGTGTCGGCGGAACGCGAGCTGCCGATTATTTGGGCGGTGGCGAAAGGTTCTTTGGTGAACAAGCTGATTTTGGTGCCGCTGGCTTTGCTGCTGTCTGCCTTTTTGCCGAAGCTGATTACGCCTTTATTGATGATAGGCGGGATTTATTTGTGTTTCGAGGGCGTGGAAAAGCTGCTGCATAAGTTTCTACACCGCCACGAAGCGCATGAAGACGAGGAGGCTGCCGCCGAAACGCTGGACGAAAAAACCAAGATTAAAGGCGCGATTCGTACCGATTTCATCCTGTCTGCCGAGATCATTATTATTGCTTTGGGCGTGGTTGAAAAATACGATCTGATGACCCGTTCGTTGGTGATGACGGCAATCGGCATCGGTATGACCGCTTTTGTGTACGGTTTGGTCGGCGTTATCGTCAAACTCGACGACTTCGGTATGCTGCTGATGCGTCAAAAAAGCACGGGCATCCAAACGGTCGGACGGGGCTTGATTGCCTTTATGCCTTGGTTCATGCGCGGTTTGAGCGTGGTGGGTACGCTTGCCATGTTCCTTGTCGGCGGCGGTTTGATTACCCACAACTTGGGCTTTTTGCATGATTTCTTACACGCGCAACATTGGGATAGCGGCTTGATGGAGCATGTCGCCAACCTTGCCGTCGGGCTGATTGCCGGTGCCGTCGCCTGCGCCGTTGCGCTGCCATTGATGAAGCTGTTTCAAAAACACTAAACAACCGATACGTCGTCTGAAAATGGTTCAACTTTGTTGAATCTGTATTTTCAGACGACCTCTTATTTTCTTTTCTCTGCAATGAACATTTTCCGCAAACTCGAACAATATTGGCAGCATCCTGTGCTGTACTGGCCGCTGGTGATCCTGATTGCCGCCGCCACGCCCTTAACTTTCGCACCTTATTACCATTTTTGGCTGATGCCTTTGCTGTTTGGCGCATTGATCCGACTGATTGAACTGCGTCCGCGCTTCGCTGTTTCCACCGCCTATCTGTTTGGGCTGATTGCTTATACGGCGCAGTTTTATTGGATACATACCGCGCTGCACGATGTTTCCGGCTTGCCTAATTTATACGCGATTCCGCTGACTTTCCTGCTGCCGGCGTTTCTCGCGCTGTATCCTGCCGCCTGTTTTTGGTTGTGGAAGAAGTTTCATCTGCCGCGTTGGGTTAAGGTCGGCATCGTTTTGCCGATTTTGTGGACGCTGGCGGAATTTGCCCGCGAACGCCTGTTGACCGGCTTTGGCTGGGGGGCAATCGGCTATTCCCAAATCGTCAAAGAAAGCCCGCTTGCCGGCTTTGCGCCTTTGGGCGGTATTCATCTGGTAACGCTGGCGACGGCATTTGTCAGTGCATGGCTGGTGTTGCTGATTGACAATACGGGTCGTCTGAAACAACGCCTGCTGCCGATGTGCATGATTGTCATGCTGTGTACCGTCGGTTATGTCGCCCAGCAAACCGACTTTACCAAACCCGACGGCAGCACCAGTACCGTCGCGCTCGTGCAGGGCAATATCGAGCAGAGTCTGAAATGGAATGAAGAACAAGTCGTCCCCACCATTCAGAAATACTACGGTCAAATCAGCAAAACATCCGCCGACATCGTTATCCTGCCGGAAACCGCTTTGCCTGTGATGCGTCAGGATTTGCCGGAAAATATCCTGACTCAGTTTGCCGAGCAGGCGCGCACGAACGGCAGCGCGTTGGCCGTCGGTATCGGTCAATATACTGCGGACGGCAGCGGATACGAAAACGCCGTAATCAATTTGAGCGACTACGATGATATTTCAGACGACCTCCCGTATTACGTCAAGAATCATCTGGTTCCCTTTGGCGAATACAAACCGCTGCCTTTTCTGACCGAACCGCTGTATAAGCTGATGAATATGCCGCTTGCCGACTTCCGTCGCGGCGGAGCGGGGCAGGCTCCCTTAACCATGAAAGGTCAAAAAGTCGCCTTCAATATCTGCTATGAAGACGGCTTTGGCGACGAACTCATTGCTACCGCCAAAAACGCTACGCTGCTTGCCAACGTCAGCAATATGGCGTGGTACGGCGACTCCAACGCGATGTATCAACAGCTCCAGCAATCCCAAGCCCGCGCGATGGAGCTTGGACGCTATATGGTCCGTGCCACCAATACCGGCGCAACCGCCATTATTTCTCCCAAAGGCAGCATCATCGCCGAGAGCGAACCCAATACCGATGCCGTCTTGGAAGGGCATGTCAAAGGCTATGTCGGCGAAACCCCTTATATGAAGGCAGGCGGTTCGCTGTGGCTGATCGGGGTATTGTCGATTATTGCCATCGCGCTGTTTTTAATCAGGAAAAAAGCAGATTGAGTTTGAAAAAGCGGTCTTTTTATAAGGCCGTTTTTCTTGAAATTTATTATTTACATACAAGAATGTTTGTAATATACTGAACTTATTCCCAGTAAACCAGTAAAATTTTCAAAATCAATCGAATTTTATAAAATATAAAAATTCACCTATCAAACAGTCTTTTACAGAAAAAGGCATTTGACAGCATACGATAGGGCAACAGGCAGTGATATACTGCACGGCAAACAACAAGTAAACAACAGTCTCTGCATCATATAAAGGAAAGCACCTCTTATGAACAACGCCTTTGCATTACCCGTCATTCACAGCGGCAACGGCAGCCTTGAGCAATACATTCACACTGTTAACAGCATTCCTATGTTGACGCCCGAAGAAGAAAGCCAACTCGCGGAGCGTCAGCAAAAAGGCGACCTTAACGCCGCCAAACAACTCATTCTTTCCCATTTGCGTGTCGTCGTCTCCATCGCACGAGGCTACGACGGCTATGGCCTGAACCAAGCCGACCTGATTCAAGAAGGCAACATCGGACTGATGAAAGCGGTCAAACGTTACGAGCCCAGCCGTGGCGCACGCCTGTTTTCATTCGCCGTACACTGGATTAAGGCCGAAATCCACGAGTTTATCCTGCGCAACTGGCGACTGGTGCGCGTAGCGACCACCAAACCGCAACGCAAACTGTTCTTCAATCTGCGCAGCATGCGTAAAAACCTGAATGCCTTGTCTCCGAAAGAAGCGCAAGACATCGCCGACGATTTGGGCGTCAAATTGTCCGAAGTCATGGAAATGGAACAACGCATGACCGGACACGACATCGCCATTATGGCGGACAACAACGATGACGAAGACAGCTTCGCCCCCATCGACTGGCTTGCCGACCACGATGCCGAACCCAGCCGCCAACTGTCCAAACAAGCCCATTACGCCCTGCAAACCGAAGGTCTGCAAAACGCATTGGCGCAACTGGACGACCGCAGCCGTCGCATCGTAGAAAGCCGCTGGCTGCAAGACGATGGCGGATTGACTCTGCACGAGCTGGCAGCCGAATACGGCGTATCTGCCGAGCGCATCCGCCAAATCGAAGCCAAAGCCATGCAAAAACTGCGCGGTTTCCTTGCGGAAGAAGCGGAAGCGGTTTAAAAAAACAGTTCAGTAGAAGGAAAAAGGTCGTCTGAAACCCGAAATATTGGTTTCAGACGACCTTTTTTGTATAAATGCCTTATTTTTTCGCTTTAGCCTGTTTGGCGTCTTTTTCGGTAATGGTACCGCCGCCGTTGTTAAACGCATTCATGATATAGGTGGCAACGGCAGCGAGATCGGTATCGTTGATGGCGGTCGCGGGCATAAAGCCGTTGTAAGGTTTACCGTTGACTTTGATGGGGCCGTTGATGCCTTTGGTCATGCTTTGCAGCAATACCTGCGGTTTTTTCATAATATAGTCCGATTGGTAAAGAGGGGGAAACATGGTTCCCCTGCCTTCCCCTTTTTTACCGTGGCAGGCGGCGCAGTTGCTTTCATAAATCTTTTGGCCTTGCGTCATTTGGGCAGCATCGGCGGCAAAGGAGCTGTGGACGGACAGGGTAAAAATTACAGCCGCCAATATTTTTTTTGTTGTGGTCATGATGTGTCCTTTTTATCGGTATGGTCTGTTTATTGATAATACAATAAAGGTCGTCTGAAAACAGATTTTTCAGACGACCTTAGACTTAAATCAAATGTAACGCGTTCATTGGAAACATGATGTATCCGGTCATTGCCAACCTTGCAGATTGTTTTTGACCAGTTCGGTCAAAGCCTGAATCCATGCGGGGTGGTCGTTCAAGCAGGGGATGTAGCGGTATTCTTTGCCTCCGGCTGCGTGAAATTGCTCGCGTCCCATAATAGCGATCTCTTCCATGGTTTCCAAACAATCTGCCATAAAGCCCGGACAGAATACGTCCAATTTGCTGATGCCTTGTTTGGGCAGTTGGTCAAACAGGGCTTGTGTGCTGGGCGTTACCCATTTTGCTTTGCCAAATTGGCTTTGGAAGGAAACGATGTATTCTTGCTCGTTTAAGTTGAGCGCTTGGGCAAGAAGTTTTGCGGTGTGGCGGCATTCGTCGGGATACGGGTCGCCGTCATCGTAATTTTTTTGCGGAATGCCGTGAAAGCTCAACATGAGTTTCTCGCCGCGCCCGTGTTCTTTCCAATAGGCTTCAATCTGTTGCTTCATAGCATCGATGTAGCCTGCGTCGTCGTAGAAACGGGAAACGGTACGCAGGCTCATTTGGTTTCGCTGCTTCAATAGTTGCTGGAATACTTTGTCTAAGGCAGCGCTGGTGCTGGAGGCGGCATATTGCGGATACAAAGGGACAATCAGCAATCTGCCTACGCCTTGAGCTTTCATTTCAGCAAGGACGGTTTCTACACTCGGGTTGCCATAGGTCATGGCATATCGGATGATGGTGTCGGGCATGGCTTGCGCGAGGGCGTCCGTTTGGCGTTGGGTGTAGACAGCAAGCGGGGAGCCTTGTTCAAACCAGATTTTGGCGTAAGCGTGTGCGCTTTTCTTGGGACGCAGCGTCAGTACCAAACCATGCAAAATCGGCTGCCAAATGAGTTTGGGCAGTTCGACGACGCGTTGGTCCGATAAAAATTCTCGAAGATACGGTTTGACGGCGGCGGCGGTCGGGGCATTGGGCGTGCCGAGATTGAGGAGGAGGACGCCTACACGGTTTTGCTGGGTGTAGGACAGGGAGGGCTCGATGTGGAAACGCGGCATAATGTGCCTTTGGATTGGGGTGGAAGCCTGTATTGTAGCAATGTGAGGGTCGTCTGAATATGGTTTGCGTTTTCAGACGACCTTTTTTCGGGGTTGTGTTTTAAAGTTTATGGTGTATAATGTTATACCATAACATTTATCGGAGGAATGATGAAAGCGAATATCCACCCTGAAAATTACCGTACTGTGCTTTTTTACGACAGCGGCGCCAATGAAGGCTGGCTGATCCGTTCTTGTGCGGATACACACGGCAAAACGATGGTTTGGAATGACGGCAAAGAATATCCTTTATTCTCATTGGATACCTCTTCTGCCTCGCATCCCGTCTATACGGGCAAACAGCGCAATGTGAATACCGAAGGCCGCGCCAGCAAGTTCAACCAAAGATTCCAATCTATGATGTCTTCTTTTAGAAAGGATAAATAATGCAGGTTTTGTCTTCATTGAAAACAGCGAAGAAGCGCCATCGTGACTGTCAAATCGTTCGACGCAAGGGTAAAGTTTACGTCATCTGTAAAAGCAATCCCCGCTTCAAAGCCCGTCAGCGGTAATGTTTTCATATTTTGTAATGCTCTCAATGGATTGCCGCTCGCGATGATTTTCGTGAGCGGTCTTTTTTTGTTTTCAGACGACCTGCGGGCAGAGGGGGCGGCGTGAAACCATGGCTGAAAGAAGTTTTGATGTTTGCGAAAAGAATACGGAGTTTTGGAAAAGGCTACATTTGGAGCTCGCAGGTAAATTAGCGTAAGCTTCCTTGCTAGACTATAAGGATGTTTATAACATGGAACGACTGTTATGCAGTTCCACATTTTTCAGGAGTATTAATATGAAACTTAAAGCTGTATTGGCCGTAGCGGCTGTTTTGTCCTTGGGTGCTTGTGCTGCCCCTGATTATGATGATAATGATGCTCCTCGCCACGAGCACCGTCATGACCATGGAGATCGCAACTATGATGATCGTGGTCAGTCTAGTGACCGCCGTTCGCCCCAATCTTTTGAGTGTGAAAACGGTTTGTCTGTGACTGTACGCAATCTGGACACCAACCGCGTCGAGTTGAGCCTGGATGACAAACGCGCTGTCTTGTCTTCTGCGGTTTCCGGTTCCGGCGAGCGTTATGTTTCCAACCGCGGCTTGTTCGGTAAAGGTGCGGAATGGCATCAAAAAGGCAGCCAAGCCTTCTTCAGCTTCGTTGATCCTTATGGCAACAAAGTAGACACTTCTTGCAATCAGCGTTAATGACTGCGTGAATTGTTAGGGGATGGCGGGTTTGCGATGCCTATCTCCGTGAAACCAAAAAGGTCGTCTGAAAATTTCAGACGACCTTTTGCTATGGGTAAATGCGAAACCTGTCGGTATAGTGGATTAACTTTAAATCAGGACAAGGCGGACGAAGCCGCACAGTACAGACAGTACAGCAAGGCAAGGCAACGCCGACTGGTTTAAAGTTAATCCACTATATTTTCCAACAGGTTTGCCGGCGGATTATTGGCTACGTTTGATAATCAGCTTGTCTTCGGTGACTTCGGCATTGAGCGCGGTTGCCATTTCTTTGACGACATTGTCCAAATCGCTTTCTTTGATATTGGGGTCGTATTGAGAAGCCAGTTTGAGCACTTCTCTGATGAAGTTTTTATCGACCTCCGCGTTGACGTTGTATTTCAGCTTACTGAGGAGGTCTTGTTGAAGCTGCTCGTCGTTTTTATATTCGATAGGCGGAATGGAGGCTTCTGCATTGGCTTTAACCGCGCTGTTGTTCAAGTAGATTTGATTGCCTTTTGAGTCGAATTTGATGCCGGTTTTTAAAAAGGTTTTTACGGCTTCCATCAGTTCTTTTTGTGTGTCGGGACTGTTCATATCGACGCACTCTTTACCTTGACGGTCGAAGAATTTATTGATGCGGTCGATACCTTCGCCATTGATATCGCGGAGGTTCAAGTTGTAATGGATGCGGTCGAATTTGATGTTGTTGATGCGGAAGTTTTCGACTTCACTTTGTCCTTCCATAGCGTATTTGTTGTCTTTTGCAGACTGTTTGCTTTCTGCTTTGATTTTGTCGACAGCGAAATCAAAGGTTTGGTTGCCCATTTTGAATGCGGCAGAGTCTAGGGTGAAGAGGGATGTGCCGTTGCGCCATGCAGTGGTGTCGCCTTTTTCCATATCAGCCTGATATTTAACGTTTTTCAAACTCAATTGGTATCCCGGGCTATCAGGTTTGTCAGGATGTGAGGCAGTCATGCCGGGCCATTCGAAATTGAAATTATCGAGATGGTACTGATGGTCGGATTTGTGGCCTTTGACAGCCAAAGTCGCCGCTTCCCATTTGATTTCATCAGTATCGATGGTTCGTGAACCTGAAGGTACGGTCAGTTTGCTGTCTAATTCGCCGCCCCAAGAAAGCGCGGTATTGCCGTCCAACTGGAATATTTCTTTATTGTCTTCTCCAATCAAATAGACTTTGCTTTGGATGGTGTAACCGTTCAAACCACGGGTGATGATGTCTTCGCCGCGAATTGAGAATTTTGTATCCTGATGGCATAAGTCGGGCGTGATGTCGCCTCTCCATGAAACTTTGCCCGAAGTGAGTCCCATGTCGAATTTATCCAAAGTAATTTTCATGCGCTTGTCGGCATCGGGATTGTTTTGGAGGTAGTATTCTTGTTTCAATTTGTTGTCGGCATAAATGCCTCCGCCAACGGTTGCTCCTCCCAATGCGGCGATGCCGACTAATGTCGCAATGATGCTTTTTTTCATGTCTTGTCCTTAAGCAGGTGGTAAAAATGTAATGGATGGATTGGAATCGGGTAGATTCAAATCAGCTTGGCGGCAAGATAGGGCAGTTTCCTGTCGAGCTCAAACTGCGGCGCTGCCGGGTTGCGCTTTGGCGGAAATTGGATCAACTGACGGTATTTGCCTATGCCGATTTTAAAATGCCAATATTGTAATATAAAAAGGTCGTCTGAAAACTTTCAGACGACCTTTGTTCAACCGTTCAAGCGATTAACAACATCTTCCGCCGTTTGCGCCGCAGCGGCGTTTGCGGCAGTAGTCTTGAAATTGCAGCTCGGTCATGACGGGGGCGTTGGGATTATGTTTGCGCTGTTGGGCAACGTAGTTTTCATAATCGGGCACGCCTGCCATGAGGTTGGCGGTAAGTTTGGCGGTTTTCCACCAAGCGGCGAGTTTACGCTTCACTTTGTGCCTCCGGTTGTTTGCCGTCGCGGTACACCGCTGGAATTTCTTTAGCGGTTGACCAGCCGACTTTGCGTGCTTTCATGGCGGTACGTACGCCGTAGATGGCAACGATGACGACGACGGAGAGGAACAATGCGGTCAAGCCGGCATTGATTTTGTCGTTGAAGATAATCTGCGACATTTCGCCGATGTCTTTAGCGGGCGCGAGGACTTCGTTTTTAGCCAATGCGTCGCTGTATTTGCCGGCATGGGCAAGGAAGCTGACACGCGGGTCGCTGTGGAACAGTTTTTGCAGACCGGCGTAGCAGGTTACAAACAGTACGCCGATGGCGGGAACGAGTGCTACCCAGACATAACGGTCGCGTTTCATCTTAATCAACACAACGGCACACATAATCAAGGCTACGCCTGCCAGCATTTGGTTGGCGATGCCGAACAAAGGCCAGAGCGAGTTGATGCCGCCCAGCGGGTCGGTCACGCCGGTGTAGAGGAAGTAGCCCCACAATGCCACGGCGAAGAAGGTCGCAATCAGGTTGGCAGGGATGGAGTCGGTGTTGCCGAAAGGTTTGTAGAAGATACTGCCCAAGTCTTGAATCATGAAACGTGCGACGCGCGTACCGGCATCGACGGCGGTCAGGATGAACAAGGCTTCAAACAACAGGGCAAAGTGATACCAGAATGCCATCATGGCTTCGCCCGGAATCAGACGGCTCATGATGTGTGCCATACCGACTGCGAGGGTTGGCGCACCGCCCGCACGGGACAGGATGGTGTTTTCGCCCACTTCCTTAGCGGTGTGCAACAGGGTCGCAGCATCGACGGGGAATTGCAGCTTGGTGGTAATCACTTCGGCGGCAGTATTGGCATCTGTACCGATCAGGGCGGCGGGACTGTTCATGGCGAAGTACACGCCGGGATCAAGCGATGACGCGGCAGCCAAGGCCATAATCGCCACGAAGCTTTCCATAATCATACCGCCGTAACCGATCATGCGGACGTGGGTTTCGTTTTCCAGCATTTTCGGCGTGGTACCGGAAGAAATCAGCGCGTGGAAACCTGAAACCGCACCACAGGCGATGGTAATGAAGAGGAATGGGAACAATGCGCCTGAGAATACCGGGCCGGAACCGTCGATGAAGTGGGTCACGGCAGGCATTTGCAGCGCAGGGCTGACGATGAGGATGCCGATAGCGAGGGCGACAATCGTACCGATTTTCAGGAAGGTAGAGAGATAGTCGCGCGGAGTCAGCAACAGCCATACCGGCAATACCGATGCTACGAAACCGTAAATCATAATCGCCCAAGTGAGCTGGATGCCGTCAAGGTCAAACCAATGACCGATGGAGCTGTGCGCCACATTGTCGCCGTAAATAACCGCCAGCATCAGCAGGATAAAGCCGACGATGGAAATCTCGCCGATTTTGCCCGGACGGATATAGCGGGTGTAAATGCCCATAAACAGCGCAATCGGCATGGTGGCGGCAATCGTGAACGTACCCCAAGGGCTGTGAACCAGTGCTTTCACCACAATCAGCGCCAACACCGCCATGATGATGACCATAATCATCAAAATACCGATGGACGCGATCACGCCCGGGACAGTGCCGAGTTCTTGTTTTACGATATCGCCCAAAGACTTACCGTCGCGGCGCATGGAGACGAACAAGACCATCATGTCTTGTACCGCGCCGGCAAACACTACGCCGAAGATAATCCACAGCGTACCTGGTAGATAACCCATTTGCGCAGCCAGCACGGGACCGACCAAGGGGCCTGCACCCGCAATCGCGGCAAAGTGGTGTCCAAACAATACGCCTTTGTGTGTCGGCACATAGTCCAAACCGTCATTGTGCCGCTCGGCGGGCGTCAGGCGGTTCGGATCAAGCTGCATCACATATTTGGCGATGTAGAGACTGTAAAAACGGTAAGCGATGCAGTACACCGACACGGCGGCGGTGACCATCCATACCGCACTGACCTGCTCGCCCCGACTGAGGGCCAAAGTGGTAAAGGACGCTACGCCGACCAAAACCACAATGCCCCAAATAAGGAACGTTTTGAGCGATTTCATTGTTTAATCCTTAAAATACAAGAGTGAGAATGTTCGGGTTCTTATTGTTGCGGGGGGACAAACTGCATCCCGAAGCATTTATGGAAGAAAAAAATGAAGCGATGATGGTGCGAGAACCCTGGCTTGCAATAATTAATAAACGGGGAAACTAAAACGCCAGAATGTTAACTATTATCAAGCTTAGCGTAAGGTTAACACAATCCGATAACGTGCGGGCTAGATTTAACTCAAACAATCGTCATTCATTACGATATTACCGCCGATTTTTTGACAAATTCTTTACACAATATCCGGACAAAGAGAAAAGGTCGTCTGAAAACCGAATTTTGGTTTTTCAGACGACCTTTTGTAGGGAAAGCGAAAGCTTCAGGAGTTATAGTGGATTAACTTTAAACCAGTACGGCGTTGCCTCGCCTTGGCTCAAAGAGACATTCTCTAAGGTGCTGAAGCACCAAGTGAATCGGTTTCTGTACTGTCTGTACTGTCTTGCGGTTTCATCGCCTTGTCCTGATTTAGTTAAGCCACTATAGTTTGCCGGCTTACTGTCGGTTGCGTTGTTTTTCGTTGGCATGTTGCTTAAGGGTGGCGCACATGCCGGCAGTGTTGCCGCCTTTCATCAGCATGGCAGGTTCTCCGTTGATGGTGTAGCCTTCGCTGCCGTTGTCGGTAATGACTGTTTTGTTGTCATCCAGTTGCAGACTGTCCGGCGTTTTCTGCCAGCTGCCGTTTTTGACCTCGTTTTGCACAACCATGCAATAGCTGCCATTTGCCAGAATACCGACAAGCTGCGAATCCATGGTCATGTAAACGCCGGGAGGCGGAGTTTTGGCAAAGACCTGTGTTGACAGCATCAAAGCGGTGGCGGTTAGAAGTTGGAGGGTGTTTTTCATATTAAATTATGCGTTGCCACGTTTCGGGTCGTTCGGGCGCAGTTGGGCGGCGAGTTTGTCGAGGATGCCGTTGACGAATTTGTGTCCGTCAGTACCGCCGAAGGTTTTGGTCACTTCGATGGCTTCGTTGATGATGACGGGGTAGGGGGTTTCAGGCATCGCGCTCAATTCGTGACATGCCATCAGCAGGACGGCGCGTTCGATGGGGCTGAGGTCTTTTTCGTCGCGGTCGAGCAGGGGGCGGATTTGTTGGATATATTCGGCGGCGTGGGTGTGCGTGCCGAAGAAGAGTTTGTTGAACAGCTCTTCGTCCGCTTTGGCGAAGTCGGGCTGGTCTTGGATGTTTTTAGCGATTTCGGGGGCGGCGGTGTTGTTGATGCCGGCTTGGTAGAGGGCTTGTACAGCTAACTCGCGGGCACGGCGGCGTGGGGTTTTCATGAGGATTCCTTCGTTGGCGGCACGGTGGTGCGGTAATGAATGTTTCAGACGACCTCTGTCGGATGACGGGTCGTCTGAAAACGGTTTGTCCGACAGACGGGGCGAAACCGGAATGCGGTAAAGCTACGGGTTTCGCGTTCGGGCTTATTCTTCTTCGTCGTCAAACTGCTCTTCGATCAGATAGTTGACGAGGTTGGCGCATTCGACAGCGACTTTGGCGGCGTCGGCGGCTTTTTCTTCAATGCGCGCGACGGCTTGTTCGTCGTTTTCGGTGGTCAGGATGGCGTTGGCGATGGGGATGTTGTAGTCGAGTCCGACACGGGTTACGCCTGAACCGGATTCGTTGGAAACGAGTTCGAAGTGGTAGGTTTCGCCGCGGATGACGACGCCGATGGCAATCAGCGCGTCGTATTGCTCGGAGGTTGCCATGTTTTGCAGGACGAGCGGTACTTCGAGCGCGCCGGGTACGGTGGCAATGGTGATGTTGTCGTCAGCTACGCCCAATTCTTGCAGGGTGCGGCAGCAGACTTTGAGCATTTCGCTGCCGATTTCGTTGGTAAAGCGGGCTTGTACGATGCCGATGCGCAGGTGTGCGCCGTCGAGGTTCGGGGCGATGATGTTCATGGTGTTTCCTTGTATTTTGAGCGGTAAACGGGTTTTCAGACGACGTGTAGCTTTTCTGAAAACGATATTGGGGATTTATTCCTGCGGCTGCCAGTCGGCAACGGCTTGAAACTCGCCGTCTTCGCCGATTTCCCATGCGCAGCCTTCGGGTTGGGTGATCAGCGCGGCGATGGCGGGATTGGACTGGGTGATTTCGGAAAGGCTGACGACGCTGAAATTGTCGGGATCGTCGGTGTATTCGTCGGTTTCGTCGCCGCTGAAGAAGCGCCAGCCGCTGTCGTTTTCGAAAACGGGGGCTTCGCGGTAGAGGAAGCCGACGGGTTCGCCTTGTTTGGCTACCGTATTGGTCACGATGCAGCGGTCGAGTGCGGCTGAGAGGGCTTGGGCAAATTTATTCATTGCGGTGTGTGCATGCCGTAAAAATTGTGCGGATTTTATCATGATTAGGGCAGCCTCTGCACCGTGTATCTTTATATTTGCCGCTTATGGTTTGATGGTACAATGCTGGTCGTCTGAAACGGGCTGAACTGTATTTCAGGCGACTGTTGCAGCCCTAAAGTGTTTCCGTATTTGCATGAAGTGCCGAAACGCATTCGGGTTGGTTTGGGAAGCTGAATTTTCGCCGCTTCCCGCCTGATACGCCGAAGCAAGAAGAAAGACAAACGTCCTCATGAAAACAGATGTGTTAAAACAGCAGGCGCATGCCGCCATTCAGAATAAACTGGGTTACCGTTTCAAAGATACCGCGCTTTTGCAGCAGGCGCTGACCCACCGCAGCTACCATGCGAAAAACAACGAGCGTTTCGAGTTTGTCGGCGATTCGATTTTGAACTACACCGTCGCCAAAATGTTGTTTGACGCGTTCCCCAAGCTGACCGAAGGCGAGTTGTCGCGTTTGCGCGCAAGCTTGGTCAATGAAGGCGTGTTGGCGGAAATTGCTTTGGAAATGAATGTCGGCGACGGGCTTTATTTGGGTGCGGGCGAGTTGAAAAGCGGCGGATTCAGACGACCCTCCATCCTTGCCGATGCTATGGAAGCGATGTTTGCCGCCGTTAGCTTTGATGCGGATTTCGCCGAGGCGGAGAAAGTGGTGCGGCACTTGTTTGCCGAACGCGTCAAACGCGCCGATTTCAAAACGCAGGGAAAAGACAACAAAACCGCCCTGCAAGAAGCCCTCCAAGCCCGCCGCCTTGCCCTGCCCAAATACCGCATTGAAGAACAAATCGGTCATGCCAATGACAGTATGTTCCTGATTTCATGCGATTTGGGCGAACTCGGCTTCATCTGCAAAGCACAAGGCAGCAGCCGCAAGGTTGCCGAGCAGCAAGCTGCCAAAGAAGCGCTGCAATGGCTCGAGCAACACCATCCTTTGAAAAAAGCAAAAAAATAGCCGATTTATTTTTCAGACGACCTTGTATATCGAAACACCCGTATCATAGCA
>NZ_KV800949.1:0-46989 GCF_001810355.1 Neisseria sp. HMSC074B07
TTGGGGGCCAGTTCAGTTTTCAGACGACCTTTTTCTTAATGGATGCCTAGTTTTGTCCGGGCTTGATGACTTTGACTCCCTGCTCTGTACCCAAAATCAACACATCCGCGGCGTTGCGGGCGAAGATGCCGTTTTCGAGAACGCCGGTGATGCGGTTAATTTCGTCTTCCATAGTCAGCGGACGGTCGATATGCAAGTCATAGACATCGATAATTTGGTTGCCGTGGAAGGTGGTGTAGTTCAGGCGTAATTCAGGCTGTCCGCCCATTGCCAAAAGTTTGCGCGACACCAGCGAACGCGCGCCGGGCAACACTTCTACGGGCAGCGGGAATTTACCCAAACGCGAAACATATTTGCTCTCGTCGGCGATACAGATGAATTTGTCGGACGCGCTGGCGACAACTTTTTCGTTCAGATGCGCGCCGCCGCCGCCTTTAATCATTTGCAGCATATGGTTCACTTCGTCCGCGCCGTCAACATAGACAGCCAGCCCCATCACATCGTTCAGCGATACTTCAGGGATGTCGTATTGCGCCATCAATTCGCTGGACTTTTTAGAAGTCGAAACCGCGCCTTTGATTTTTTTGCCGCTTTTGCCCAACGCTTCGATAAACATATTGACGGTCGAGCCGGAACCGATGCCGATGTATTCGTTTTCGGGTACGAATTCCACCGCTTTCTCGGCGGCAATGCGCTTCAATTCGTCTTGAGTAGCCATGATTTCTCCTTAATGGGATGTCGGTTGATGGGCATATGTTAACATTTTCATGCCATTTGTGCTTGCCTGCTTACGCTTTTTCCAGCAACACCGCCGCCTGCGCTTCGATGGCTTCCATGCGTCCCAGATAGCCGAGTTTTTCGTTGGTTTTGCCTTTGATATTGACACAGGTCGTCTGAATCCCCAAATCGGCGGCAATGTTGGCGCGCATGGCGGGAATGTGCGGCGCGAGTTTGGGCTTTTGGGCGATGATGGTCGTGTCCACATTCACAACGCGCCAGCCCAATGCCTGCACGCTTTGATACGCTTCGCGCAACAATACGCGGCTGTCGGCATCTTTAAACTCGGCGGCAGTATCGGGAAAATGGCTGCCGATGTCGCCCAGACCCGCCGCGCCAAGTAAAGCGTCAGTAATCGCGTGCAAAAGCGCGTCGGCATCGGAATGGCCGAGCAGGCCTTTTTCAAACGGGATGTTTACGCCGCCGAGTATCAAATCGCGGCCTTCGACGAGTTGGTGGACATCGTAGCCTTGTCCGATGCGGATATTCATGTTTTGTCCTTTTTTCAATGTTGGGTCGTCTGAAAAACGGGTTTCAGACGGCCTGCAACAACAGCCTTACAATCAATTCATCCTGCGGCAGCGTCAGCTTCAAATTGCGCGTATCGCCCTGCACCAGCAGCGGCTGCACACCCAGCTTTTCCACTGCCGACGCTTCGTCTGTAATATCGCTCAAATCCTCTGCCGACAAAGCACGGTGCAATAAGGCCGTCTGAAAAAGCTGTGGGGTTTGCGCCTGCCATAATCCGGCGCGGGAAACGGTTTCGCCGATATGTTTTTTACCATCGGCGCGTTTGAGCGTATCGGCAACGGGTATTGCCAAAATGCCGCCCTGCTCTTGCCCGCCCGCTTCTTCAATCAGACGGGTCAACGCTTCGGGCGGCAGGCAGCACCGGGCGGCATCGTGAACGAGAATGTTGTCCTGCTCCGCCGCCAAACCTTGCGCCAACAATGCGGATACGCCGTTGCGCACCGTTTCGGCACGGCTTGCTCCGCCTACACGAAATACGCATGTTTTGCTGGAAGGGGTCGTCTGAAACGTTTGGTCTTCGGGCGATACGATAACGGCAATCAAATCGATGGCAGGATGGTTTTCAAAAATGGCTATCGTATGCTGCAACACGGTTTTGCCGTTGATTTCAACGTATTGCTTGGGCTTTCCCGCCCCAAAGCGCGTTCCGATACCGGCAGCGGGAATCAGGGCGATATGGCGACGCGTCATGCTTCGGCTCCGGCTGCTTCGGCTTTGCGCCACAGACAGGCTTCGCCCAAACCGTCCAGATATTGTTCGTGTGCGGCGAGTTCCTCTGCGTTGGCTTTGATAACCTTCAAATGAGCCGGACGCTTGGTTTCGGCAATAATGACCGGTTTGACTTCCTCGTCTTCTTCTTTTTCGCCGCCCATTAAATCAAACTGCTGGCGCGTCATGGCGAGATAAACCTCACCCAAAAGCTCGCAGTCAATCAACGCGCCGTGCAGCACGCGCTTGCTGCGGTCGACAGAAAGGCGGTTGCACAAAGCATCCAAACTGGCTTTCTGACCGGGGAACATTTCCCGCGCCATCGCCAGCGTGTCGGTCACGGTACAGCCAAGCTCCTCAATGGAAGGCAGTCCCATACGGCGGAATTCCATGTTCAGGAAGCCGACGTCAAACTTGGCATTGTGGATAATCAACTCGGCATCGCGTATAAAATCGGCAATCTGCCGCCCTACTTCGGCAAACGGCGGCGCGTTTTTCTCTTCCAAAACCTCAATGGTCAAGCCGTGCACCTTTGCTGCTTCTTCAGGCATGTCGCGCTCGGGATGAACGTATAAATGAAGGTTGTTGCCGGTTATTTGGCGGTTGATCATTTCCAGACCGGCAAACTCGACCAAGCGGTCGCCGCCTTCGGCATAAAGGCCCGTGGTTTCGGTATCAAGGATAATCTGGCGTTTGCTCATAGGAATCTTCTGTATAGCGCTCATTGATAAAATGCCTTGAATCATACGCAAGGCTGCTACAAATGTATAGTCGGTAAAGCTCAGGGCCTATGTATTTGAATACAATATTTCTTAGGGCATGAATACTGCCCCGACAAGAGATTTTGCTGACAATTTTTCAAACGTATTGATCTTTACATTCCCTCTAAGGCTCATTTTCTCTAAATTCCGAGTAAATCACTCAAGTTTTATCAATTTCAAAAAATTAATTTCTATAAAAATCATTATCTTATTACCCATTCTCATAATAATAACAATTATCATTTGCAAATTTTGAAATTATCCGTATAATGCATTCCATCGAAACGAAATCAACGCGCCACAGAACGAAAGGAGAAGAAAATGCCTGAAAATATTTTCCAGCAAGTCTCTCTCGACATTCTGAGACTGCACCAACATACCATCCGCTCTCTTTTGGCAACCCAGTGTTGCGATGATTGTGAAGTACATGATGCCGTATATGTTACGCTCGATGGTCGTTATTATGTTTGGCTTCCCTGCATGGGTAAATCGGAGCAGCCGCAAACCGGCATCCTCCTGATTGAAGATGAAGACAGCCATTCCCGTTTAAGCTGGGTCGCCAGCACTCGGGAGGTCAAACAAAAAGACAGTTTGTACAGCCGCGTCGTTTCCGTTTTACAACGCAAAATGCAGAAGGCAAAAGAAAAGTTTATTCATGCGTCTGATGCCCGTTTGCTTGAACTGACACCGCAGCAAGGTCGCTTGACGACCAAAAGCAAAGATTTGTCGCTTTCACCCTATGATTTGATGAAGGCACTTTATCCGGCAACCCATCAACGTCAATTAGAGGAGTTCGCCCTGTAACAGTTTTGGTAGTGGTTTGTGTTCCTTTTGCGCCCCTTAAAATTAAAGGGGCGATTTTTTTGCCTACAACTCAACATGGCTTCTATCAAACCAATCAAAAAAGGTCGTCTGAAATCGGATTCAAACTTCAAATCCGGTTTCAGACGACCTTTTGTCTATTGCCGTTTATTTGCCTGCTTCAGATGAAGACAGATTTTCCGGCAACATGTCCTGCTCGTCAAAATCAGGCTCAGGCTCGTTTTGCAACACCTTGCCATTCAATTTCAATTCGTTGTTTTGCAGGGTCAGATGGGTTTTGATGTTGTTTTCTTCCAAAGTCAGGTATTGCTCCTGCGCCATGCTTTTCACAGTGCTGTCCACCATCAGACGCAGCGTTTCATTGATGTCCTCAATTCCTGCGCGTCCGGCTTCTTCATCCTCGGCATTGACGCTAAACAGGCTGCGCGCTTGGTTGATTGCCATCTGCTCCAACAGTTTTTTCGGAACGCTCACATTGAAATCGGCATGGGTTTTTTTCAACATTTCGCTGAGGCTGTTCAAATCTTTTGCCACCAAGCCTTTAAAGGCTAGTTTACCGCTGACATCCACTTGACCTTGCGGCATGATGAATTTGAATGTCTTGACATTCAGCACCGGATCATTGGTGAATAAACCCGAAGCTTCGTTTTTGGCGGTTTGGAGCAAGGCGTTTTGGATCTCTTCCTCGCTCATTTTCTTATTGGCGACTTCGGCAAGCTTGGATTTCAAAGCCTGCAAACTTTTGCCGTCCAAATGCTCTGCTGCCACATTGATATCCAACGGACCATATTTATCTTCGCCATAAACCAGCTCTTCAAATTGGAACCGTCCTTCGCTGTTGATAAACTTATCAACTTCGTTGGTATTGGTATCAAATTTCAGTTTGCTGACTTCGATTTTGGAAGGCGCGATACTGCCGGTCGGATTGACAAATGCCCCGATCTGCAGATTGGTCACAAGGTTGATCAGCTCGTTCAGCTTGACGTTGTAATCAATATTTTCTTTCCATTGCAGCAGGAATTTATCCAAAGTAATGCTGCTTTTACCCAAGGAAAGCTTGTTGAGTCCGTCTGAAGTTTCAGATTGGAAATGTAGGTTTTCCATCGAAACATCGCCCTTGTCCGCCAGCTTGAGCTGCAAAGACGGAGCGGTATAATCATGACGGTAGCTTTGGAAATCTTTTTCGTAATCGGTGTTGCCGCTCAAGCCTTTCCAGCTGAGCTTGATGCCGGACAACTCTTCATAGTCGAAAGCCGGAACGCTGAGTTGAAGCTTGCCGCTTCCACCGAAATAAATCGTATTGCTCATGGTCAACGGAGCTTGTTGGCCAAAGAAGCGAGACAATACTTTTTCGGTTTCCGGATGGTATTTAAACTCTGTTTCCACATGAGCCTGAGTACCGAAACCGCCAGCAAATGGACCATGGCTGATATGATTCACAACCGTAATCGGCTCTTGCAAGACGGTTTTCAGATTATCGGGCAGATATTGCTGGGTATTTTGAAGCAATGTCGGTTTCAGGCGTATGACCGTAGTTTCGGTCGCACCGAACCAGCCCCGATCATATTGGTGGGATTCTACGGTTAAAAAACCTGATTCCTGCAACAGCTTTTGCTGTGCAGTCAAGGTTTCTTCTGCTTTGATGCCGAAGTAGTAAGGCGCACCGAGGCCGGCGGCGATGGCTACGGCTACGGTCGAAATAAGATACTTTTTCATTGCTACAAACAGATAGGTTGAAAGCGATAAGAATAGCATTTTTTGACCGATTTGTCTTTTGGGTAGCTTAGGCGGTACAAATTAGTCCATATTTGGTACTTTCCCATCCTCATGAACCAGCTGCTTATGTTCCATTATCCCAAGCGTTCTGATTTATAATCGGGTCGTCTGAAAACCTGCCCACTACCACCCGCCCCATGACCACGGACTTCGACATCCCCTTATTCCTCAAAAACCTGCCCAACCTGCCCGGCGTATACCGTTTTTTCGACGAAGGCGGCAACGTTTTATACGTCGGCAAAGCGGTCAACCTCAAGCGGCGCGTGTCCGGCTATTTCCAGAAAAACGACCATTCCCCGCGCATCGCATTGATGGTGAAACAGGTTCACCACATCGAAACCACCATCACCCGTTCCGAAGCCGAAGCCCTGATTCTCGAAAACAACTTCATCAAAGCCCTGTCGCCCAAATACAATATCCTTTTCCGCGACGACAAAAGCTATCCCTACCTCATGCTCAGCGGACATCAATATCCGCAAATGGCGTATTACCGCGGCACGTTGAAAAAACCGAACCAATACTTCGGCCCGTATCCCAACAGCAACGCCGTGCGCGACAGCATCCAAGTCCTGCAAAAAGTCTTCATGCTGCGCACCTGCGAAGACAGCGTGTTCGAACACCGCGACCGCCCCTGCCTGCTGTACCAAATCAAACGCTGCACCGCGCCCTGCGTCGGACACATCAGCGAAGAAGACTACCGCGACAGCGTGCGCCAAGCCGCCACCTTCCTCAACGGTAAAACCGACGAACTGACCCGTACTCTGCAACACAAAATGCAGACCGCCGCCGCCAACCTGCAATTTGAAGAAGCCGCCCGCTACCGCGACCAAATCCAAGCGCTCGGCATCATGCAGAGCAACCAGTTCATCGACAGCAAAAACCCGAACAATCCTAACGACATCGACCTGCTTGCGCTCGCCGTTTCAGACGGCCTCGTCTGCGTACATTGGGTCAGCATACGCGGCGGGCGGCACGTCGGTGACAAAAGCTTTTTCCCCGACACTAAAAACGATCCCGAACCAAACGGACAAGACTACGCCGAAGCCTTCGTCGCCCAACATTATCTGGGCAAAAGCAAACCCGACATCATCATCAGCAACTTCCCCGTCCCCGACGCATTGAAAGAAGCCCTAGAGGGTGAGCACGGCAAACAAATGCAGTTCGTGACCAAAACCATAGGCGAACGCAAAGTCTGGTTGAAAATGGCGGAACAAAACGCACAAATGGCGATTGCCCAACGCCGCCTGCAACAAAGCAGCCAGCAACACCGCATCGACGAGTTGGCAAAAATCCTGAACATGAATTCAGACGACCTCAACCGCCTCGAATGCTTCGACATCAGCCACACCCAAGGCGAAGCCACCATCGCCTCCTGCGTCGTGTACGACGAACAAAACATCCAACCCTCGCAATACCGCCGCTACAACATCACCACCGCCAAACCCGGCGACGACTACGCCGCCATGCGCGAAGTCCTCACCCGCCGCTACGGCAAAATGCAGGAGGCCGAAGCCAACGGCGAGACCGTCAAATGGCCCGATGTCGTATTGATTGACGGCGGCAAAGGACAAATCGGCGTCGCCGTGTCCGTATGGGAGGAACTCGGGCTGCACATCCCCTTGGTCGGCATCGCCAAAGGCCCCGAACGCAAGGCCGGCATGGAAGAACTCATCCTCCCGTTCACCGGCGAGACCTTCCGCCTGCTGCCCAACAGCCCCGCCCTGCACCTCCTGCAAACCGTGCGCGACGAATCGCACCGCTTCGCCATCACGGGCCACCGCAAAAAACGCGACAAAGCCCGCGTTACCTCATCCCTCAGCGACATCCCCGGCGTAGGCAGCAAACGCCGCCAAGCCCTGCTCACCCGCTTCGGCGGCCTGCGCGGCGTCGTTGCCGCCAGCAAAGAAGATTTGGAACAAGTCGAAGGCATCAGCAAGGCATTGGCGGAAACCATTTACGAGCATCTGCATTAAACGATGGGATGAATAAAGCAAGAGGTCGTCTGAAAAGTTTTCAGACGACCTCTTGTTATTTTCTATACCACATCAAAAACAATATTTTTTTAAAACCTTATTAGGAACATATTGATAAATATCCCGAAATTCTTTCTTTACCGCGCCTGAAGCAGGATTCAGCTTCTCATTCCGCACCAATTTTATTTTATCTTTGGTTACTTCCGACAACGATGCAGCGGTATAGCGGTATTCCCGATGCGAACCTGCCGTCAAACGGTCTCGGGTAAATTCATACTGATATTTATCCTGTCCCGTTTCCCCATAAAAATCAACATCCATCCTGCAACGTCCTTGCGGTTGTGCAAACAATACCAACCCGCTTCCCTCCGGACTCAATTCAAAATCCGTCAAATCCCTTTCATAAACTTTTTTCCATTGGGAATGATGACTTTGAGCAGCAAGCAAACCCGAGCTCAAACATAAAACTGAAACCAATAAACCCTTAGCGACATTCATACGATTACACCTAAATTTGAAGAGCCTATTATTAAAGCTAAGAACTGAAAATAATACAACTGGGTTTCAATCGACTCAATCCCGCTCATCAAACAAGCCGACATCGAACAAATCCGGCTCACTCATCCGAACGCGGCAATCAACCTTAATGTCCTCATTTACCCGACAGCAACACGGCAGAATCTCGCCGGGTGCGACAAACGCCAGCGGGAAATCGTCGTAGGACACCCTGCCGTCTAATATTTTGACGCGGCAGGAACCGCAATAACCACTGCGGCACTGGTATTCGACCTCGTGACCGGTGCGCTCCAAGCCCTCCAATAAGGTTTCGCCTTCTTGAAGCTCGAAGGTTTTATCGTGTGTATTGATAAGTGCCATTGTTATCTGTTTAAGCGGAAAAGGCCGTCTGCACGGTGTAACTGAAATCTTTGATTTCGTTTCTACACCTGTTCAGACGACCTCTGATGATGGAAATGCGGAAAAACCGCCGAGTTTGATTACAGTTCGAAATCGCCCAAATCGTCCGCGCTGACTTCCGAATCGATCTGACCGATTAAGTAAGAAGAAATTTCCACTTCCTGCGGCGCAACCTGTACGTTGTCGGACGACAGCCACGCGTTAATCCACGGAATCGGGTTTTGGGTGGCACCTTCGAATCCGGCGGGCAAACCGACCGCCTGCATACGCAGGTTGGTGATGTATTCGACGTATTGCGCCAAAATTTCCTTGTTCAGACCAATCATCGAACCGTCTTTAAACAGATAGGCCGCCCATTCTTTTTCCTGCTCTGCCGCTTTTTTGAAGAGTTTGAAACATTCGTCCTGCAATTCGACGGCGATTTCCGCCATTTCAGGATCGTCGGCACCGGCGCGCATCAGGTTGAGCATATGCTGGGTACTGGTCAGGTGCAGGGCTTCGTCGCGGGCGATCAGTTTGATGATTTTGGCGTTGCCTTCCATCAACTCGCGCTCGGCAAAAGCAAACGAGCAGGCGAATGAAACGTAGAAACGGATGGCTTCCAACACATTGACGCACATCAGGCAAAGATAGAGTTTTTTCTTCAACTCGCGCAAAGACACGGTAACGAGCTTGCCGCCGACATTGTGCGTCCCTTCGCCCAACAGGTTGTAATACTGGGTATATTCGATTAAATCATCGTAATAACAGGCGATATCTTCGGCGCGGGCAATGATGTATTCGTTCTGCACGATGTCGTCGAACACGACCGACGGATCGTTGACGATATTGCGGATAATGTGGGTGTAGCTGCGCGAGTGGATGGTTTCGCTGAAGCTCCACGTTTCAATCCAAGTTTCCAGCTCGGGAATCGACACCAAAGGCAACAAGGCAACGTTCGGACTGCGACCTTGGATGGAATCGAGCAAGGTTTGGTATTTCAGATTGCTGATAAAAATGTGTTTTTCGTGTTCGGGCAAGTTGGCGTAGTCGATACGGTCGCGCGACACATCGATTTCTTCCGGCCGCCAGAAGAAAGACAGTTGTTTTTCAATCAGTTTTTCAAATACTTCGTATTTCTGCTGGTCATAACGGGCAACATTAACAGGCTGACCAAAAAACATCGGCTCTTTAAGCGCGTCGTTTTTGGTTTTGGAAAAGGTGCTGTATGACATGACTAGGTGTTCGCAGGACATTTAACTTTCCTTTGATTAAAATATTACTACTGCAATACTTTAAATAATAAAATTAAATAGCAATTCTAAGACATTTAGTTCATTTTTTATTTTTATCATTATTAACACTATCAAATATTGCCTTTGTCGAACTTCCTTGATTAACAGGATTAAAACTCTCTTGAACTACTCTTACATTTGAAGGCTGAATA
Organism: Neisseria sp. HMSC074B07; assembly: GCF_001810355.1. NCBI lineage: Bacteria > Pseudomonadati > Pseudomonadota > Betaproteobacteria > Neisseriales > Neisseriaceae > Neisseria > Neisseria sp. HMSC074B07. Next base: position 9,690 of record NZ_KV800949.1, read on the forward strand.
TTAGCCTGAGTTTTTCGAGTATTCTGAGAAATAGGATTCGATGCTCTAGCCATAGGAGGACCAGGAGGAATTGATTTTTTGTCAGACATTATCAAACGCTTTCTATCATTTTTATAATAAATAAAAATATACAACTCAAAACCGCAAAGACAATAAACAATCTTATTTCTTTGGGTACAGAACTGAGTTTTTGCTGCTTCTTCTCAATAGAGTCTTCTATAAAGTTTATCGCTTCTTGGAAAGAATTGATTAAACATTTTTTATAAAATAGAGAATTCTCTTCAGAAGTTTCATTTAGTTTAGATTCCAAATCAAAAATTCTTCGACTTTCTACGAAAGACAAGCTATTCAATAAATTATTAATTACTATAGAAGCAAATAAGGCAGTTAAAGCACAAGTAATAATAAATATTATTGATAACAAACTAGTAAAGTCTAATGGATTAATATGGAAACGAAGTCCATTAATTAATGCACTTGATACTACAGAAAAAAAACCAGCAATAAAAATAGACACTACAATCAGATATTTATTTGCCTTTTCATCAACATCTTTGAGAGTATTAATATAAAGCAGATACTCTTGCTGCAAAGTAGTTAATGTAATATTGTATTTTTCAAACCAATCATTATCTGAATTGAATTGTTTTTGACTATCTGATTTATCATCTTCCATAAATTTCCCTTAAATCTTACAAGCCCCGCCCGCACAGCCGTCATCCTGAATATCAGTCTGCGTATCGTCCGCGCCGTCGCGGGTGTTGTGGTAGTACAGGGTTTTAACGCCGTATTTGTAGGCGGTCAGCAAGTCTTTGAGCATTTGTTTCATGGAAACTTTGTTGCCTTCAAATTTGCCCGGGTCATAGGCGGTATTGGCGGAAATCGCCTGATCGACGAATTTTTGCATCACGCCGACAAGTTTCAGGTAACCTTCGTTGCCCGGAAGCTGCCACAGGGTTTCGTAGGCGTCTTTCAGAGTTTCAAATTCCGGCACGACTTGTTTCAGGATACCGTCTTTCGATGCTTTAACCGTTACCAATCCGCGCGGCGGCTCGATGCCGTTGGTGGCGTTCGCGATTTGCGAACTGGTTTCAGACGGCATGAGTGCGGTCAGGGTGGAGTTGCGCAGACCGTATTTGACGATGTCGGCGCGCAGGCTTTCCCAGTCGCATAACAGTGGTTCACTGCACACGGCATCCAAGTCTTTTTTGTAGGTGTCGATAGGCAGTTTGCCTTGCGAATAAACGGTTTGGTTGAACAGCGGGCATGCACCGTATTCTTTGGCAAGGTTTACCGATGCTTTGAGCAGGTAATACTGCATGGCTTCAAAGGTGCGGTGGGTCAGGCCGAGTGCGGAATCATCGCTGTAACGGACGCCGTTTTTCGCCAGATAGTAGGCGTAGTTGATGACACCGATGCCGAGGGTGCGGCGGTTCATGGTCGCGGTGCGGGCGGCTTCAACCGGATAGTCTTGATAATCCAGTAAGGCATCGAGTGCGCGCACGGTCAAATCGGCAAGCCCTTCCAGCTCGTCCAAGCTGTTTAATGCGCCCAAGTTGAAGGCGGACAAGGTGCACAGGGCGATTTCGCCGTTCGGGTCGTTGATGTTGTCCAGCGGTTTGGTCGGCAGGGCGATTTCCATGCACAAGTTGGACTGGTGCACGGGCGCGACACGCGGGTCAAACGGGCTGTGCGTGTTGCAGTGGTCAACGTTTTGGATGTAGATGCGTCCCGTTCCGGCGCGTTCCTGCATCAGCGTGGAGAACAAATCGGTAGCCGACAAGGTGCGTTTGCGGATGTTCGGGTCTTGCTCGTATTTCGTGTAGAGACGCTCGAATTCGTCTTGATCGGCAAAGAAAGCGTCGTACAGGCCGGGAACTTCGTTGGGCGAGAACAGCGTGATGTTGCCGCCTTTAATCAGGCGGGTGTACAGCAGGCGGTTGATTTGTACGCCGTAATCAAGCTGGCGGATGCGGTTGTCTTCGACGCCGCGGTTGTTTTTCAACACCAACAGGCTTTCGGCTTCGATATGCCACAAGGGATAGAACAAAGTTGCCGCGCCGCCGCGCACGCCGCCTTGCGAGCAGGATTTAACCGCCGCTTGGAACATTTTGAAAAACGGAATGCAGCCGGTATGTTGCGCTTCGCCGCCGCGGATTTCACTACCCAAACCGCGGATACGTCCGGCGTTGATGCCGATACCCGCGCGTTGGGAAACGTATTTCACAATCGCGCTGGTGGTGGCGTTGATGGAGTCGAGGCTGTCGTCGCATTCAATTAATACGCAGCTTGAGAACTGGCGCGTAGGCGTGCGCACGCCACTCATAATCGGGGTCGGCAACGATACTTTAAACGTAGAAACGGCGTCGTAAAAACGTTTGACGTAATCCAAGCGCGTCTCTTTCGGGTATTTGCTGAAGAGACACATCGCTACCAAAATGTATAAAAACTGCGGCGTTTCATAAATCTGGCGGGTAACTCGGTTCTGCACCAGATATTTGCCTTCGAGCTGCTTCACGGCGGCATACGAGAAGGTCATGTCGCGGCTGTGGTCGATATAGACGTTCAGCTCGTCAAACTCTTCGCGGCTGTAATCTTCGATGATGTGGCGGTCGTATTTACCCGCATCGGTGAGTTTTTTAACGTGGTCAAAGAGATGCGGCGGTTCGAACTCGCCGTAAGCGATTTTGCGCAGGTGGAAAATCGCCAAACGCGCGGCGAGATATTGATAGTCGGGCGTATCCTGCGAAATCAGGTCGGCAGCCGCCTTGATGATGGTTTCGTGGATGTCGTCGGTGCGGATGCCGTTGTAAAACTGGATGTGCGATTTGAGCTCGACTTGCGATACGGAAACGTTTTTCAAGCCTTCCGCCGCCCAAGTAACGACGCGGTGGATTTTGTCTAAGTCGAGATTTTCCAAACGTCCGTCGCGCTTGGTTACTTTCAAATCAGTCGGTGCATTCATCGTGAGCTTTCTCCATCCTGAAACACAAGATACAGTATGTATTAATATCGAGTGGCACAATATAGTGTATTTTTCGTCGCTTATCCAGTCTTGACAAGGCCGCTGTTTTGAAATCGTGCTTTTCCCAATTTTCTTTCAGACGACCTCTTTCCCTATGATTCAAGCCTTACCGCAAAGATGCGTTTTTTAGCATCAAAACCCTCATTCTGCTATGCGCTTATGAAATAAGGCAAATTCGGATTTATGTTAAATTTTGAAAATAAACAGCATGACAACGAATGACATATGCAACACAAGGTCGTCTGAAACGTGATAATTCATGTAGTTTATTATTTTCTCTGTTTGATAATATGTAATGGAAGATGGGTTTCGTCAAAATGCTTTAAATACCCCGCTTGCTTTTTCAGACGACCCATCCTGCCAAATTTCCTTTTTACAAAAGCCATGAATATAATGAAATGCACCCTTTAAATAAACAGGAGTCCGCCATGTTATTGAGAAAAAGCCTTCTGCCCGCCCTATCTGCAGCACTGATACTGGGTTTTGCAACCCAACCTGCCGATGCAGCCGCCCACAAACACCATAAGCCCCACCACACTCAAACCCAAGCCAAACAAAGCAAACTGCATCCTGTCTGCAAAAAATATCTTGACCGTCGAGCTGCATGGTATAAATCCAAAGGCAACAAAGCCGAGCTGAAAGAAAACATCAAAGCCCGGAAAGCCTTCCGCCAACTGCCCTATAAAGAACAACGCATCCAATGCCAAGCGGCTTATGAAGCATTTGATGATTTCGACCACGGCAAATTCCGTCGCTAAAACGGATAAAGGTCGTCTGAAAAAAACAAACTGCACCCAAAAGTTGGATATTCCATCCAAACATACGGGTGCAGTTTTTATGACCAAAGTTACGCTTCAAATAACAAACCGCATCCCATTATTTATACAGTCTCGCAAGACAAACTGGTGGGACAATACGCAAATGGAGAGCTTCTTTGCGGTATTAAACGAAATGCTCCTACCGTTCAGAAGAATTGACGGTGGACGAATATGATTGTATGGATTACTGCATCTGGGAGCGTTACAGTTTGAAAGTGAAAAAAGCTGGGCCCTGTCGTATACAGAACCCAGCTTATATAGAGCGCCTAAATAGGGTTTTATGAACGTCCAAGATTTGGACGCAGCCCAGTTTTTCAGACGACCTTTTGACTGTTAAGCAAGTTTGATTCGGAAAATTAACGCTCGCTCAATGCCTGTTTCATACGGGTAATCGGTTTGATCAGGTATTGGAAGATGGTTTTTTCACCGGTTTTAATGTCCACTGTGGCAACCATGCCCGGAATAATCGGCATGTCTTTACCGTTTTTGTCTTTCAGGGCGTTGTTCTCAGTTTGGACGATGACTCGGTAGTAAACTTGGTTGGGATCGAGCTTCAGATCGTTGGCACGGCTTTGCATGGAGTTGCTGACGGTATCTGCGCCGACAAGGGTAACTTTGCCTTCCAATCCGCCGTAGATGGAGTAGTCATATGCGCTGACTTTGACCAGTGCAGGCTGTCCTGCGCGAACGAAGGCGATGTCTTGCGGACGGATATAGGCTTCGACAAGGAGTTTGTCATCAACAGGGACGATTTGCATGATTTCTTCGCCCGGGTTGACTACGCCGCCGATAGTATTGATTTTGATGTTTTTGACGATGCCGCGCATGGGGGAGCGGATTTGGGAGCGGTCAACCGGGTCGGCGCGCATTGCCATGTTTTCTTTGGATTGCGCCAGCTCGGATTCGGATTGCACGAGTTCGTTGTTGGCATCTGTTCTGTAACGGTTGCGGCGTTCGGCAATTTGCAGGGTCAGATCGCTGGATTCGCGGCGCATTTTGAGGAGTTCGACTTCGGACATGACGCCTTGTGCCACCATAGGTGCAGTAATGGCGATTTCGCGGTCAAGCGCCGCTTTGCTTTGTACCAGGCTTTGTACGGCATCGGTCATGGCTTGGCGGCGGGCGTTATATGCGGCGGTTTCGCGGCGGCGGAGTTCGGGGCTGACGCTGTTGGGGAACGTGAGTTTGCCGCCGTAAGCTTCGGCTTTCAGGCGGGCGATGGTGGCCTCGAGGTTTTGGACTTTGGCCTCGCTCTCGCGCAATACGGCAAGGCTGCGCGTATCGTCGAGCTTCAGCAGGATTTGGTCTTTTTCGACCAAATCGCCTTCTTTAACCATCATTTGGGTAATGACACCGGCGTCCAGGCTTTGGATGACTTGTTCGCGGCTGCTGGGGATGACGTTGCCGTTGCCGCGGGTTACTTCTTCGACGGTGCTGTTGTATGCCCATACGACAAAGACGACGAGCAGCAGGAAAAACAGGATGATGACCCAAAATTGGCCGCTGTGTTTTTCTTTTTGCAAGGCTGCATTCAAATCGTTAATGAGATGCAGGTCTTTGGATTTAACGTTGTTTTCGCTCATAATGATGAATCTTCGGTATCTGTTTGTTGTTTTCAAAGAGGTCGTCTGAAACGCTTTCTGCTTGTGTTTTCAGACGACCTTTTCCCTTTTCGTCATGCTTGCGCCGCTTCGCCGGGACGTTGGTTTTCCTGCGCTTGTTGTGCTGCTTTGACTTTGTTTTGCTCGTTTTGCATCAGTTTTTGCAACACTAAATCGCGCGGGCCGTCCATAACGACTTTGCCGTTTTCCATTACGATGATGCGGTTAACGATTTGTAGCACTTGTGGACGGTGGGTGACCAAGAGCATGGTGCGGTTGCGTCCCCAGTGGGCAATCGCGTTCAATGCCATGCGTTCGGTACCTTGGTCGAGGCTGGTTGTCGGTTCATCCAAAAGAACCACTTTGGGGTCGCGCAGCGTCATGCGTGCTAGGGCGATGATTTGTTTTTGACCGCCGGACAGACCCAAGCCGTCTTCACCCAAAGGCATATCCAAGCCTCTCGGGTGGTTGCGGATGATTTGGTCCAGACCGAAACGTTTGAGTGCAGTCAGTAGGTCTTGGTCGGTCGAGTAGCTGTCGGTACGCGCCAAATCCATGTTTTCGCGCAATGTACCCAAGAAAAGGCGTGGAGATTGGCTGAACAGGAGGACTTGGTTACGCAGGAAATTCGGATCAAGTTGGCGCATATCGACGCCGTCGAGGGTTACGTTGCCTTTTTCGGTATCGTACAGACCGCTCGCCAGTTTCAGCATGGTACTTTTACCGCTGCCGATACGTCCGAGGATACCGACTTTTTCACCGGGTCGGATGTTGATACGCAACTCGTCAACTGCGTTGTTGCTTTCGTTTTTGTATTTGAACGTTACGTTTTCAAAGGCGATATTGCCTTGAACGTTATCCAAGGTAATGTATTTGCGTTCGGGGCTGCGTTCGATCGGACGGGAAACAATGTCGTTCACGCCTCTTAACGCTAGCTTCGCCTGTTGGAAGCGGGTAGCAAGGCCGGCAACTTGGGCCAACGGCGCCAACGCGCGGCCGGACAGGATGACGGAGGCAATCAGCGCACCCATGGTAATCCGTTCCGCATGGTTGTCGGCATGAATCAGATAGGTACCGACAACGACCAAAAAGACAGTATTGAGCTGCTGCATGGCAACGGCGAAGTTGACCATGAAGTTGCTGGTATCTTTTACTTTGATGGATGAAGCGGAGGTTTTGGCGGTGTACTCGTCCCAGCGTTGTTGCGCCCATGAAGTCGCGTTGTTGGTTTTCAGGGTTTCGATGCCTTCGATGGCTTCTACGGCAAGGCCTGAACGTTGCGAGCTTTCTTTCATGGATTCGTTAATGTGGCGCGACAAGGGGCGCTGGACGATGAAGCCGACAATGACGACAATCGGAATAATCGCCAAAGGAACCAATGCCAGTTTGCCGCCGACTATCGAAATAACAAAGATAAACAGCAACAAGAACGGCAAGTCCACCAAAGTCAACAGGCTCGCGCTGGTCATGAATTCGCGTACGGATTCAAATTCGCGCAGGTTGTTGGCGTATGAGCCGGACGAAGCGGGACGGTCGGCAAGGCGCAATGCCATCACGCGGCGGAACAAGGCAGAGCTGATAATCAGGTCGGCCTTTTTACCGGCGATGTCGGTCAAATGGCCGCGTATCATCTTGGCGGCAAATTCGAACAAAATGGCGAGGACAACGCCGATACTCAAAACCCACAGGGTTTCATAGGCTTGGTTGGGAATGACGCGGTCGTACACGTTCATGACATACAACGAGCTGACCAAGGCGAGGAAGTTGATGATGACAGTCGCCAAAATCACTTGATAGTAATAGCTGCGGAAACGCCAAATGACTTTCCAAAACCATGCTTTGGGAAGGTGGTATTCAGGCAGTTCGGAACGCGTGTCCGCTGCCATTTTGGGCTTGATAAACCAGCAGTAACCCAGATACAGACCGGAAAGCTGGTCATGATCAAGCTGCTGCTCCAAGCCATCTACCTGACGGATATGATATTTTCTGTTTCGACCCGAACCTTCGATATTAGTAATAACGGCAGCCTCTTCGTTGTGAAGAATGATCATCACAGGAACGGCAAGCGATGGAATGTCTTCCAGATTGCGCTTGGACAATGTATTTTCAAAGCCGTGGCTGCGCAAGACTTCGACGAGGGAATGATAGTTAACATTGAGTTTTTTATCCCGCACCACCTCTGCCGTCAGCGCGGCTTCTGACACAGGCGCCCCTAAGAGACGGGTAACCAACACAATATGTTCAATAATTGCTTTCATGATAATTCGCGTAATGAGTAATGATGTTAAGATTTTATGTTATTGCTTCAAGCCTGCCCAATTCGCCATTTGCGCCTGCGCAGCCAGATAATCCAACGCGGCATCGCGGAAGTCATTGCGCGCCGAAATGTTTTCCTGCTCAATGCTGGACAATTCGTTGTATGCGCCCAAAACGTCGGTCAGCGTGCGGCGGGCGATTTTAAATTGCAGCTCGTAAGTTTTAACCACGTCCTTTTGGGCGGCAATATGTTGCGCGGCAATATCAGCACGGCGTTCGCTCTCGCGCATGTCGATTTCGGCGGTTTGGGTTTTTTCGGTGATATCGCGCATAATCTGCTCGGATTTCGATTCGGCGGCAATCAGTGCATCGGCATTTTTCTGCACATTATGGCGCGCGGCAACGTCCAAGACATTCCATGCCACATTTAAATAAAGCTGTCTGTTGTCGCGGTTCGCATTACCTTCCAGATTCACGGCGGGCAGGCGTTCTGCTTTGGAAACGTCCAAATCTGCCTTCACGCTGTCGCGTTCTGCCACCTGCGCCCGATAGGAAGGATTGGTATTGTTATCGGCGGTTTTGAAACGGCGGACCAATGATTCCGCGCTGTCGTTGGCAAACGGATCTTCCAAATCCTCTGCCGTCAACTGCTGTCCGGTGTAGCGGGACAAACGGCTCAACGCCAACTCCATCGTACGTTGTTGTTGCGCGATGGATGACTCGACCTGCAACAGGCGCGCACGCGCTTCAATGAGTTCGGAACGGCGGCCGCTGTCGTATTTCACAATAATGTTCAAATCCTTCAGAAGATTATTGTGTCGGACCAAGCTCTGACGGTTGATGCGCAGGATTTCTTTCGCGCGCAATGCGGTCAAATAGAGTTTGCCGATGTCGCTGCCCAGACGTTCCTGATTTTCGAAATAACGATGATGGTAGTATTGCTCTCTGTTTTTATCGCGCCGTACTGCCGCATTGATGGCGCCCCATGAATATACATTCAAAGTTCCGCGTATGCCGACACCGTCATTCATATCGTTGCTGGAATATTTGTTTTTCTGCGCCAAAACTTTGGTACCCGTCAGCGTCAATACGGGATAATGGCGCGCACGGGTAGCCTTCGTCGTACTTTTGGCCGAATCTTCGGTTGCTTTCGCTTCCTTCACAATCGGGTCGGACACCATGGCATCCCTTAAAATAGCCTGCAAAGGATAAGCCTGCGCCATTGCCGCGCATACTGCCGCGCACACCGCGGCAGCAATTTGTCCGGTGCGGAAAACGGATGTCTTGGGACGATTCAAAAAAGATTTTTTCTTCATATTATTCACAACAATACGGTTCGTCATTTATCAGATTGGCAGAGGGGTTGCCTGTTGCAAATCAATTCTTTGAGCATATTATCATTAATCGGAATCCCTGTTTTCAGATTGCGATAAAAGGTAGTTATCTGCTCCTGAAAGTAACACAGATGATATTCCTACCATTGCTAAATCACGACACCGTATTAAAAACGAGCAAAAGGTCGTCTGAAAACGACCTCCTGTTTACAGATGTCCGCTAATGATTTGCAACATTTGCGCCAGCACTTTCGGATTGGCTGCCACAATATCGCCGCTTTCCAGCCAGCCTTCATTGCCGGACATATCGGTAACGATACCGCCGGCTTCCTGCACAATCAGCGCGCCTGCGGCAATATCCCAAGGTTTGAGGTTGAACTCGAAGAAACCGTCCAAACGGCCGGCCGCCACGGCGCACAAATCCAACGAAGCCGCGCCTTCTCTGCGGCCTCCGGCCATTTTTGCCAAAAAGTCTTTCAAAATAGCCAGATACTTGTCCATCATGCTTTGGTCGACAACAGGGAAGCCGGTACCGATCAAGCAGCGGTTCAACTCAATGAGGGAAGAAACGCGGATACGGCGGTCGTTGAGCAACGCGCCTTTTCCGCGCGAAGCCATGTAAACATCGTTGCGTTCAGGTGCGTACACCAAAGCTTCCTGCAACACGCCTTTGTGCAGCAGCGCCATAGAAATCGCGTATTGGGGATGGCCGTGTAAGAAGTTGGTCGTGCCGTCGAGCGGATCGATAATCCATTCGTATTCTGCGGAGGCTTTGCCGTGAGAACCGCCTTCTTCGCAAGTGATTTTGTGATGCGGATAGGCTTCTTTAAGCGCTTCCACCAAAATCATCTCGGAATTGCGGTCAACGTCGGAAACGAAGTCGTTGAATGCCTTGCTGTCAACTTTGACGGCATCCAGATTGCCGCTTGCGCGGATCATCATCTGCCCGGCTTTACGGGCGGCTTTGAAAGCGGTATTTAAAAACGGATTCATGGGTTTTCTTTCTAAATCAGGTAAAATACCGTCCGGCGCATCTGCACCGAACGCAACGTTTGTACGTTTCCGACGTTGTTAAAGAACATTTCAGACGACCTCTAAAGGCGAAAGGTCGTCTGAAAACAAAAAGATGGCGTATTATACCCGATTCCCGAACAAACCGAAAACAAAACATGACTTCAGCCAAGCCCGAATTGCCCGACTATCTCGGCAACATCCGCATCATCCTCACCCGCACCAGCCATCCTGCTAATATCGGCTCTGCAGCCCGCGCCATGAAAACCATGGGGCTGCATAAACTCACCATTGTCGCCCCGAATTTGATGTCCACGCCGATGACCGGGCAACCGCCCGTTTTCAACCCCGAAAACCCGCAAGATTTCCAACTGCCGGAGGAAAGTTTCATCCTCGCTTCCGGCGCGGCAGACGTATTGCACAACGCCGTAATTGCCGCCACACTCGACGAAGCCCTCGCCGACACCACGCTCGCCTGCGCCCTTACCAGCCGCCGCCGCGAAATCACCGCGCCGCTGCAAACCCCGCGCGAACTGGTTCCCGAATTATTGCAGGCGGCACAACGGGGAGAACAAGTTGCCCTCGTCTTCGGCAACGAAACCTTTGGCTTGAGCATCGAAGAAGTGCAGGCATGCAACCGTCTGATGACCATCAACGGCAACCCCGACTATTTCTCGCTCAACCTCGCCCAAGCCGTTCAGGTCGTGTGTTACGAAATCTTCAGTCAGACCGATATACCCATGACCCACCTGCAACAGGAAGACCACGCCGCCACCCACGAGCAAATCAAAGGCATGGTCGCCCACATGGAAAGCGTCATGGACGATATAGGCTTCTTCAACCGTCGCAACAGCGAACGCCTGATGCGCCGTATGCAAAGCCTGTTCGGCCGCGCTAACACGCAAACCGAAGACATCGACATCCTGCGCGGCTTTTTCAATACCGTCAGCCATCGCTTGAAGAAGAAAGACTGAAAAAGGTCGTCTGAAAAATAAAACTGCACCCTAAAAGTCAGACATACCATCCAGCTTCGGGTGCAGTTTTAAGACCAAATATATAGTGGATTAAATTTAAATCAGGATAAGGCGACGAAGCCGCAGACAGTACAGATAGTACAGAACCGATTCACTTTGGTGCTTCAGCACCTTAGAGGAATCGTTCTCTTTGAACTAAGGCGAGGTAACGCCGTCGGTTTAAAGTTAAGCCACTATATATTACATTTCAAATACCAAGTATTAATTCACTACCTGCATATGTATCAATTCAAACTCAGCAACAAATCTCTAAAAGCATTGGGATCTTTAATAAACGTCATTTCACCGGTTTGCGGAAAGTGAAAGTCTACAAGACGCGACACCCAAAACCGGATACAACCCGCTCTTTGGGCAATCGGGAAATATTCGCGTTCTTCATCAGACAAAGGCCTGATGCTTTCATACCCCCTGATAAAAGCATCTTGCAAGGAACTATCCAGCTTATTCTCCGCTGTTCTTGCCCAGTCATTGACAGCAATAGCCAGGTCGTACATAAAATTTCCGTTGCAGGCATAGTAAAAATCGATAAAGCCCGCCACCTTCTCCCCATCCAATAAAACATTATCCTTAAACAAATCGGCATGGATAATGCCTGAAGGCAGATGATTACCCAGATTACCATCTAAATCAGTAATCTCCTTTTGCAGCAAAGCCGCGTCATCTTCGCTCAATACCGGCAAAAGCTGACTGCAAGCATCATGCCACCAACGGTCGTAACGCGGATTAGCCATTTTTTGCGGGAAACTTTGTCCGGCAATATGCATTTTTGCCAACATGGCCCCTGTATTGAAGCATTGCATTTCCGTTGCCCAGCCGGTATCCGAGCCATTCAGACAAGTAACCAGACAGGCAGGTTTGCCCACCAAGACGGAATCCAGCCTACCATCCTTGCGCACAATCGGAGCAGGACAAGCCACGCCATTGCTACTCAGATGCCGGCTCAATTCCAGAAAAAACGGCAACTCCTCTTGCTTCAATACCTCGAATACCGTTAAAACGTAACGCCCCGTCGTGGTGGTCAAAAAATAATTGCTGTTCGTGATCCCCTGCGCAATTCCCTGCAACGATACAAAACCGCCCAAATCGTATTGGGTCAAAAACGCCCGCATTTCCTCATCAGAAACACTTGTATAGACAGACATAGTGCAAACCTATCAATAGAAAATATAAGGGGCAATCATACCAAAAAATTCCCCTGCCAAACAGGCAAACGCCAAGCTCGCGCCATAGTCATAAAAAACAAAAAGGTCGTCTGAAAATATTTTCAGACGACCTTTTGCTTGTTGATCTCAATTAAGCTTGTTTATTCCAACGCTCAATCGATTCTTTAATGACTTGTTTCGCTTCTTCAACATCACCCCAGGATTCGACTTTGGTCGTACCTGCTTTTTTCAAGTCTTTGTAGTGGTTGAAATGGAATTCGATTTGCTTGATTAATTGTTGCGGCAAATCAGACAATGTTTTGTACACATTGCCATTGTTGCGGTCGTCGGCAGGAACGCAAACGATTTTATCGTCAACCTCACCATCATCAACAAATTTCATCACGCCGATGACGCGCGCTTCCAGAAAAATGCCGGTAGCCAATGGCTGCTCTGTCACCAACAAGACATCCAATTCATCGCCATCTTCGTCTAAAGTCTGAGGGATAAAACCGTAGTTTGTAGGTTTGGAAAAAATTGCAGGTTCAACACGGTCGAGTTGGAAAGCCGCTAATTTGCGGTTCCATTCGATTTTATGATTGCTGCCCGCAGGAATTTCGTTCACAACATTAATAATGCCGCTATCGACATCACCCGGCGTCAAGATTTTATTAAAATCTGCCATTTTGCGCTCCTTATAAACAATTGCAAAAGTTAAACGCCGAAAGTATAACAAACAAAAGACATTTCTGGAAATGTCTCGCTTTCCGCCTAATTCATGACGGCAAAATTCTTCCGAACATCTCAAAACCATGAACATAACGGCACAAGGCAGCATTGCTCACAAATTTTATTCGATTTATTTCTAGATTTATTTCTATGTTAAATGTACAAAAACAGCACAAAATAAAAATCGACTCCTATATCAGAGTCGATTTTTATCAGGCTTAATGCCTATCTATGCTTACAGGGCATCTTTCAATGCTTTACCGGCACGGAATTTAGGAGTTTTAGCAGCAGCGATGGTCAGAGGCTCGCCGGTTTTAGGGTTGCGGCCTTGACGTTCTGCGCGTTCGCCAACGTAGAAAGTACCGAAACCGACCAGAGTTACGGTGTCGCCTTTTTTCAGAGCGTTGGTTACAGCATTGGTAGTGGCATCCAGAGCTTTTTGGGCGGCAGCTTTAGAAATGCCGGCTTCTTGAGCAATTGCTTCGATCAATTCAGACTTATTCACAATCAGTCCCTTCCTATCGTTGAAAATAATGAAATGCCCGAATACTCGGGGCTTCGTACTTTTGAGTACCTTTGCGCTTTATAGCAATTCTGAAAATACCGTGTCAAGCAAAAAATGCGGAATTGCCCTATTTTACAGGCTTTCAAGGCAAACCCGCATCTTTTGCAACACATTTTTTACAAAATCAGTGTTTGGTCGCTTTCGCCCTTGACTTAGGCTTGGCGGCTTCAACCTGCGCCTCTTCGGTACTTAAAGGCGCAACCCAAGGTGTCGGCTGGCTTTCCAAGCCCAAAGCAAGGACTTCGTCTATCCATTTGACCGGATGGATGGTCAGGCCGGTTTTCACGTTTTCAGGGATTTCTTCCAAGTCTTTGACGTTGTCTTTCGGAATCAGGACGTGTTTGATGCCGCCGCGCAAAGCAGCCAACAGTTTTTCCTTCAAACCGCCGATTGGCAAAACTTCGCCGCGCAGAGTGATTTCGCCTGTCATCGCCACATCGGCGCGCACCGGAATTTTGGTAAAGGCAGACACCATCGCCAAAGTCATAGCAATACCTGCGCTCGGACCGTCTTTCGGCGTCGCACCCTCGGGAACGTGAACATGGATGTCTTTTTTCTCGTAAAAATCAGGAGCCAAACCCACTGATTCTGCACGGGAACGGACAACAGACCATGCCGCGGACACAGATTCCTTCATCACGTCGCCCAACTGGCCGGTACACTGGATCACGCCCTTGCCCGGCAACGCCACGGCTTCGACAGTCAGCAATTCGCCGCCGACTTCCGTCCACGCCAAACCGGTAACCTGTCCGATGCGGTTTTCACTTTCGGCAACGCCGTAATCGAAGCGGCGCACGCCCAAGTAGTCATGCAGGTTTTTCTCATTGACTTTAACCGCCTTAGGCTTGGCTTTGCTGGTTTTTTTGGTTTCAGACGACCTCTTCTTATCTTCGTTCAAGGTAATCTGCATCACCACCTTGCGGCAGATTTTGGCAATCTCGCGATCAAGCGAACGCACACCGGCTTCACGCGTGTAATAACGGATAATATCGCGCACCGCGCTTTCTTCGACGACCAATTCGCCTTCTTTCACGCCGTTGCGTTTCATTTGCTTCGGCACGAGATACTGCATGGCGATATTGATTTTCTCGTCTTCGGTATAGCCGGACAAACGGATGATTTCCATGCGGTCGAGCAACGGGGTCGGGATGTTCAAGCTATTAGATGTGGCGATAAACATCACATCGCTCAAATCGTAGTCCACTTCCGCATAATGATCGGCAAACTTGTTGTTTTGCTCAGGATCGAGCACCTCAAGCAACGCGCTGGCAGGATCGCCTCGGAAGTCGCTGCCCAATTTGTCGATTTCGTCGAGCAGGAACAGCGGATTCTTCACGCCTGCCTTAGCCATGTTTTGCAGGATTTTGCCGGGCATAGAGCCGATATAGGTACGGCGATGGCCGCGGATTTCGCTTTCATCGCGCACGCCGCCCAAAGCCATACGGACGTATTGACGGCCTGTCGCCTTGGCGATGGATTCGCCCAATGAGGTTTTACCCACCCCCGGAGGACCGACCAAACACAGAATCGGACCTTTGAGCTTGTCCATACGTTTTTGGACGGCAAGGTATTCCAAAATCCGTTCTTTGACTTTTTCCAAGCCATAGTGGTCGGCGTTCAATACCAAATCGGCTTTGGCGATGTCTTTGCTGACGCGGGATTTTTTCTTCCACGGCAACTCAAGCAAAGTATCGATGTAGTTGCGTACCACGGTAGATTCCGCAGACATAGGCGGCATCATTTTGAGCTTTTTCAGTTCGGACAGGCATTTCTCTTCGGCTTCTTTGGTCATGCCCGCTTCTTTGATTTTTGCTTCCAACGCATCCAGTTCGCCGCGTTCGTCTTCTTCGCCCAATTCTTTCTGAATCGCTTTCACTTGCTCGTTCAGATAATACTCGCGCTGGGATTTTTCCATCTGGCGTTTGACACGGCCACGGATGCGTTTTTCGACCTGCATGATGTCCAGTTCGGATTCCAACTGGGCAAGCAGAAACTCCATACGGCCGATAATGCCGAAGGTTTCCAAAATCTGCTGACGCTGCTCCAGTTTCAACTGCAAATGCGCCGCAATCGTGTCCACCAAACGGCTGTTATCATCGATGCCGTTGATGGTATTGATGATTTCGGCAGGGATTTTTTTATTCAACTTGGCGTATTGGTCAAACTGGGTAAGCAGCGTGCGGCGAATGGCTTCAATATCGGGATTGTCCGCATCCGCATACTCATCGACAGCTTCGACATGGGACAGGAACAATCCGCCACTCTCTTCAATGGTCAACACTCTGCCGCGCCGGATACCTTCGACCAACACTTTTACCGTACCGTCAGGCAGCTTCAACACCTGCAAAACCTGCGCAACCGTACCCGTACGGTGCAAATCGGACGCTGTCGGATCTTCGGTGTTCGGGTCGATTTGCGCCAGCAAAAACACCGGATCGTCATTCGCCATTGCCGCTTCCAATGCCGCAATGGATTTCGGGCGGCCTACAAACAGCGGCAGCACCATGTGCGGATAAACGACGACATCGCGTAAAGGCAGGGTTGCCAGTGCGCTGTATTCCTCAAAATGTTTTTCTTTTGTCGGCATATTGTTCTCTACTTGGTAATAAATTCGGAATGTGGCTTAAATTGGGATGGAAAAGCGTATTTCAAGACTTGAAAAAGCCGATGTACGCTTCTATTTTTATCGGCAACTTTTTGCGATAAAATACACGCCGTTCGAGGTCGTCTGAAAGGCTGGAAACTTTTCAGACGACCTCTCGGCATACAGCACATCAGGAGTCAGCCATGACCGACCAAACCTCACTCATCGAATTCCCCTGCCAATTCCCCATCAAAGTCATGGGCAACGCGCATCCCGAATTTGAAAAAAATATCTTGGAAACCGTCCGCCAGCACGCGCCCGATACCGAACCCCACCACATCACCACCCGTCAAAGCAGCAAGGGCAACTATACCGGCGCGACAGTTAAAGTAAACGTCGAAAGCAAAGAGCAACTGGACAAAATCTACCGCGCCCTGACCGATCACGAAATGGTGAAAGTGGTGTACTGATATGAAAATCGTGCAGAAAGGCATGGTCGAGTACCAACCGACTTTCGAAGCCATGAAAGCGTTCAACGCAGCCCGCGACGAACATACCGAAGACGAATTATGGGTGGTCGAGCATCCGCCCGTCTTTACACAAGGGCTGGCAGGCAAACCGGAGCACCTTCTGATTCGCGACGACATACCCGTCGTCCAAATCGACCGGGGCGGGCAAATCACTTATCACGGTCCCGGTCAGTTGGTCATCTACACCATGATCAACTTCAAACGCCGCAAAACCAGCGTCCGTAATATCGTCTCCGCGCTTGAAAACAGTATCATCGCCACTTTGGCGGAATACGGAATCGAAGCGGCGGCAGACCCGAAACGCCCCGGCGTTTATGTTGGTGAGCGCAAAATCGCCTCACTCGGCTTGCGCATCAAAGACGGTTCCGTCTATCACGGCCTGGCATTAAACGTAAACATGGACTTAAGCCCGTTTACCCACATCAATCCCTGCGGCTATGCCGGCATGGAAATGACACAAATCGCGGATTTTGTCCAACCCTGTCCCACCTTGGACGAAGTTGCGCAAAAACTGACCGCACACCTCGAGACACAACTCACACCGAAAGCGAACAATTAATGAGCGAAATCAAAGTTGACGATCCCAAACGCGGCGTCAAACTCAAAGGCGCGGACAAAACCGCCCGCATCCCTATCAAAGTCGTCCCCCTTCAGGAAAAACTGAAAAAACCCGAATGGATACGCGCCAAACTGCCGTCACGCAAATTCTTTGAAATCAAAGACATTTTGCGCGAACAAAAAATGCACACCGTTTGCGAAGAAGCCTCCTGCCCGAATATCGGCGAATGTTTCAGCAAAGGCACAGCGACCTTCATGATTATGGGCGATATTTGTACCCGACGCTGCCCGTTCTGCGACGTGGGACACGGCCGTCCGAATATGCTTGACCCCGACGAACCGAAACACCTCGCAGAATCCGTCAAAGCCATGAACCTGCGTTACGTCGTCATCACCTCCGTTGACCGCGACGATCTGCGCGACGGCGGCGCACAGCATTTCGCCGACTGCATCAAAGCCATCCGCGAAACCAGTCCGAACACCAAAATCGAAATCCTCGTTCCCGACTTCCGCGGCCGCTTGGACATCGCGCTGAAAATCCTTGCCGAAACCCCGCCCGACGTGATGAACCACAACTTGGAAACCCATCCGAGCCTGTACAAAAAAGCCCGTCCGGGTGCCAACTATCAGCACTCCCTCGACCTGCTGCGCCGCTACAAAGAAATGATGCCGCACATCCCGACCAAATCCGGCATCATGGTCGGCTTGGGCGAGACAGACGAAGACGTGCGCGAAATCATGCGCGATATGCGGGCGCACAATATCGAGATGATTACCATCGGCCAGTACCTTCAACCTTCAGACGGACACCTGCCCGTCTTGCGCTATGTCACGCCCGACCAGTTCAAAATCTTTGAAAAAGAAGCATACGAACTGGGCTTCACCAACGCCGCCATCGGCGCCATGGTCCGCTCAAGCTACCATGCCGACGAGCAGGCTGCCGAAGCATTACGCGAAAGTCATGGCGGCGGTTGCGGCCATCATTGATAACAAAAGGTCGTCTGAAAATTTTCAGACGACCTTTTGTCAAACAAGCGGTTTGGGCTTATACGTCATACGTTCCCATTACGCTTGCGCTGTCCAAGATATGCCCCTGCATGGCGAAATGCAGGTCGTTGAAGCGGAAGCCGCGCGGCAGGTTTAATACGGTGTCGAGTGCGTAAACGATGAGTTCGTAGCGGTGGCGGCAGTTGGGCGGATACATGCCGCCGTAACCCGTGGCTTCTTCGATGTCCAACTTGCCCAACAGGCTCGCCCAACTGTTTGCGCCTTGCGTGTAGTCGGTGGCGGTCAGGCTTTCGTTTTCGGCAACGGAGGTGCGCTTGAGGTCGGCAATCAGCCAGTGTGTCCACACGAATCCGCTGGCGGTAATGGCGTCTTTGTCTTCCAAAACGACGGCAAAGGATTTCGTACCTTCGGGCGCGCCGCTGATTTCAAAGGGGATGGAGTAAGTCGGCATATTGTTCGGACTGAACTGGCTGCCGCGCTTGCCGTATTTGTCTTCAAATTCGCCGTTGACAATGGCTGAAGTCGTTACCTGCATAGTGTTCTCCTGTGGGGTTGGGAAAGGGGTCGTCTGAAAAAGGAAGGCTTGTTCAGACGGCGGGTGGATTGTCCGGTTTGCTATGGCTGCTGTTTTCAGACGACCTGTTTTTATACCTGCCAGTCTATCGGCGTTATCCCGTTTTCCTGCAAATAGGCATTGGCGCGGGAAAAGTGTTTGCAGCCGAAGAAGCCGCGATAGGCGGACAACGGCGAGGGGTGTGGCGCGCTAAGGACGAGATGGCGGCTGCGGTCAATAAATGCGCCTTTTTTCTGCGCGTGGCTGCCCCAAAGCATGAAGACGACGTGTTCGCGGTTTTGGTTGATTTGATTGACGACTTCATCTGTAAAGCGTTCCCAGCCCAAAGTGGCATGGGAATGCGCCTGCCCCGCACGGACGGTCAGGACGGTATTCAGCAGCAAAACGCCTTGCTCCGCCCAATGTTGCAGATAGCCGTGTTGCGGGATTTGGAAACCTTCGATGTCGTCCGCCAGCTCTTTGTAAATATTGACCAATGAGGGCGGGACGGCGATGCCTTCGCGGACGGAAAACGCCAGCCCGTGCGCCTGCCCTGCGCCGTGATACGGGTCTTGCCCCAAAATCACGACTTTGACGTTACCGAATTCGGTTGCTTTAAAGGCGTTGAACACGTCTTCGGCAGGCGGATAGATAATCCGCCCCATGCCGCGCTCTTTTTTGACGGTTTCAATGATGTGTTGGAAATAGGGTTCGGACTTTTCCGAGCCGATTGCTTCGTGCCAAGTTTGCATATTGATGCCTTCATGATCGTGAAAAATGATTATAACGCAGCAAAATGGAGATGACGCCTTTTCTGCCGACCTTCTATTTCCTCCGGACGCATCAAATAAAATATTGTCATGATTGAATTGTCAGTCAGCCGTTGTGCCGTTATGATTGAGTCTGTACCACCCGAATCTTAAGGAATCTATATGACTGCTTGGTTTATCGTTGCCGCCGCCGTCCTGATTGTCGAGCTATTCATCGGCACCGTGTATCTCTTGGTTGTCAGCGCGGCTTTGTTCGGCGCGGGATTGGTGTATTGGCTGACCGGTAATAATTCGATTGCCGTTGCTGCGGCAGCCGTTTTGTCCGCCGTCGGTATCTGGGTGGTACACAGTAAATTCAAAAAAACTGCGCCCCGCCAAGAATTGAACGATGATTTGGACATCGGACAGACCGTTCAAATCCTCCGCCGCCTTCATGGCGATTGTTATGAAGTTTCTTATCGGGGAACGCACTGGCAGGCACAGGCTGAAAATGCCGACGCCGTTCAGACGACCTCCACCGCCGTTATTACCGGTAAAAACGGTAATGTTTTGCTGATTCGTTTAAATTGATCGATACGATCGAAAGGAGCATTCATTATGGGCGAATTAATCACCCTTCCTGAAAATATTCATCTATTAATATTAATTTTTGCTCTAACAGCATAAGGAAAAACAATGGAATTTCTATACAGCTTCCCCGTCATCCTGCTGATTGTCGTCGTGATTTTCGGCTTCAAGTCGTTTATCGTCGTACCGCAACAGGAAGTTTACGTCGTCGAACGTCTCGGCAGATTCCACAATGCGCTGACTGCCGGTCTGAACATCCTGATTCCTTTCGTTGACCGCGTCGCCTATCGCCACTCGCTCAAAGAAGTGCCTTTGGACGTTCCCAGCCAAGTTTGTATCACCCGCGACAACACCCAGCTTACCGTTGACGGCATCATCTACTTCCAAGTAACCGACCCGAAACTCGCGTCTTACGGCTCCAGCAACTACATCATGGCAATCACCCAGCTTGCCCAAACCACGCTGCGTTCGGTTATCGGCCGCATGGAGTTGGACAAAACGTTTGAAGAGCGCGACGAAATCAACAGCATCGTCGTTTCCGCGCTCGACGAAGCGGCAGGCGCATGGGGCGTGAAAGTATTGCGTTATGAAATCAAAGACTTGGTTCCGCCGCAAGAAATTCTGCGCTCTATGCAGGCGCAAATTACCGCCGAACGTGAAAAACGCGCCCGTATCGCCGAATCCGAAGGCCGCAAAATCGAGCAAATCAACCTTGCCAGCGGTCAGCGTGAAGCGGAAATCCAACAGTCCGAAGGTGAAGCGCAAGCCGCCATCAACGCGTCAAACGGTGAAAAAATCGCCCGCATCAACCGCGCACAAGGTGAAGCCGAAGCCCTGCGCCTGGTTGCCGAAGCCAACGCCGACGCCATCCGTAAAATTGCCGAGGCAGTCCGCGCAGAGGGCGGCTCCGAAGCCGTTAACCTGAAAGTTGCCGAGCAATATGTCGCCGCCTTCAGCAATTTGGCAAAAGAAAGCAACACGCTGATTATGCCTGCCAACGTCGCCGACATCGGCAGCCTGGTTTCAGCCGGACTGAAGATTATCGACAGCAACAAAGCGGCAAAATAAACCTTACGTTTTGCCACAAGGTCGTCTGAAAACGAGTGCAACGCGTTTCGCTACCATAAACAGCGGATTTCGCCAAACCGTTTTTCAGACGACCTTTATTCACATGATGGCAGACAGGATGCCCACCTGATCAAGCTTCAAGACATTCTGATTGTTACCAAAGACCAATTCAATGACTCA
Source organism: Neisseria sp. HMSC074B07 (assembly GCF_001810355.1). NCBI lineage: Bacteria > Pseudomonadati > Pseudomonadota > Betaproteobacteria > Neisseriales > Neisseriaceae > Neisseria > Neisseria sp. HMSC074B07. Next base: position 31,023 of record NZ_KV800949.1, read on the forward strand.
GAAAACACACACCATCAAAACCTACCTCGTCGGCGGCGCCGTCCGCGATTATCTTTTAGGTTTGCCCGTCAAAGACCACGACTGGGTGGTCGTCGGCGCTGACGCACAAACCATGCTGGCGCAAGGCTTCCAGCCGGTCGGCAAAGATTTTCCCGTGTTCCTCCACCCCGAAACCCACGAAGAATACGCCCTCGCCCGCACCGAACGCAAAACCGCCAAGGGCTATGCCGGTTTCAGTTTCCACGCCGACAAAGACGTTACGCTGGAACAGGATTTGATGCGCCGTGACCTGACCATCAACGCGATGGCGCAGGATTCAGACGACCTCATCATCGACCCCTTCGGCGGGCAACAGGATTTGGCGGCGGGCATTTTGCGCCACGTCTCGCCCGCTTTTGCCGAAGACCCCGTCCGCATCCTGCGCACCGCCCGCTTTGCCGCGCGCTACGGATTTGAAATCGCTGAAGAAACCATGAAACTGATGCGGCAGATGGTAGAAAACGGCGAAGCGGACGCTTTGGTTGCCGAACGCGTCTGGCAGGAGTTGGCGAAAGGTTTGATGGAAAAAAATTCGCGCAGGATGATTGAAGTGTTGCGCGAATGCGGCGCACTCAAAGTCTTGCTGCCCGAAGTCGATGCCCTCTTCGGCGTGCCGCAACGCGCCGACTATCATCCCGAAATCGACAGCGGCATCCATACCCTGATGACGCTGCAACGCGCTGCCGATATGGGACTGAGCCTGCCCGAACGCTACGCCGCCCTGCTTCACGACTTGGGCAAAGCCAAAACCCCGCCCGACATCCTGCCCAAACACCACGGGCACGACCTCGCCGGCGTCGAACCCGTACGCGAAGTCAATCAGCGGCTGCGTGCACCGAGACACTGCGCCGAGCTTGCCGAACTTGTCTGCCGTTGGCACATCATGTTCCACCAAGTCGAGCAGTTCAAAAACAAAACCATCTTAACCGTCCTAAAAAAAACCGACGCTTTCAGACGACCCGAACGCTTCGCCGCCGCCTTAAACGTCTGCATTGCAGACAAACAAGGTCGTCTGAACCGCGAAAATGCCCCCTACCCGCAACGCGCGCACTGGCTCGCCCTACTCGAAGCCGCCAACCAAGTGGATTCAGGCAAAATCGCCGCCGAATGTCGCGCGCAGGAAAAAGCGCACCTAATCGCCGAAGAAATCGACCGGGCGCGGCTGGCAAAAATTGCTCCTTTGCAAAAAGCGTATCAGACAGAAAAATAGGAAGCTCTTAATGACATCCTCACGTTATAAAATCGAACGCGCGCCCGACGGCATTACTGTGTCTGCGCGTGTTATACATGACTCTCAGGAAATCGGTTTTACCGCTCTATTTCTTATATTTTCCTTTGCTATTACATGCATCGCGCCGTTTTACCTTGAAGAGCATTATTTCACTGATCCAATAATAATTCTTATCCATATACTTTTTACTTTCTACCTAGTCGGCTCACTGGTTTACAGCCTTCTCTGGCAACTTTTCGTACGTGAAAACATCAAGATCCGTAACCATACCCTGTCTCATGGATACACCTTGTTCTCCATTGGACGTTGGCGTAGTTTTCCGCTATCAGAAATTTCCGAATGGCAGTTTCGTGACAATATTCCCAAAGCTCCTGTTGCAAGAGGAAGGGAAGCTGAGTACCCAAACAAAAACTACTACCAAAATGGTATAAAACAACCAAAAAACGATATCCCCAATATCTTACATATCCAAAAATGCAAACAAGGCGCATGGTCTTTCGATTATCAGGAAAAAACCATACTTATCGGCGATTTTTTTGACAGCCGTGATGCTCAGATAATCAATACTGAATTGAACAGGTTTATCCCAGCATCCGCTAAAGCCCGTCAACTTTCAGACGACCTTTGAAACAGCCGCCGCCATATCCGCTATAATCTGCCTCTCAGCTATTTCGTTACACCCATAAAAATCATGACCATTCAGACCGATTTATTGCCCAAAATCAACAACGAAGATTACCAACGCCTCATCCTCAAACACAGCGTAGAATTCAGCGAAGGCGAAATCCGCCTGCTGAACGAAATCCTCGAAAAATTCACCTTCGACGTCGTTCAGGCGCAGGCATTGGCGCAGGCGGTGATGCAGCAGGTGCGCTTCGACCCCAACGCCTACCACATCGACAGCGACGACGAAGACACCACAGGCATCTGCCCCCACTGCATCAACCCGCCCATGCCGCCCCTGCGCGATTACCTCGTTTGGCGCGAAACACGCGGCTAAACCCCTTTCAAAAAGGTCGTCTGAAAACGGCAAACCGCTTTTCAGACGACCCCGAACCCATCGGAAAACCCATGCTGCAAACCGACAACCTGACCGCCGCCCAACCCCAGCGCATCATCACCGCCCAAAGCATCTCCTCGCAGGAAGAGTTGCTTGAGCGCGCCCTGCGCCCTAAAACGCTGGACGACTATATCGGGCAAGACAAAGCCAAAGAACAGCTCGCCATCTTCATCCAAGCCGCCAAAAAACGCGGCGAAGCCCTAGACCACACCCTGCTCTTCGGCCCGCCCGGACTGGGCAAAACCACATTGGCGCACATCATCGCCAAAGAGCTGGGCGTCAACCTGCGCCAAACCAGCGGCCCCGTCCTCGAACGCGCCGGCGACCTTGCCGCCCTTCTGACCAATCTCGAGCCGCACGACGTATTGTTCATCGACGAAATCCACCGCCTCAGCCCCGTCGTCGAAGAAATCCTCTACCCCGCGCTCGAAGACTACCAACTCGACATCATGATAGGCGAAGGCCCTGCCGCCCGTTCCGTCAAAATCGACCTGCCGCCCTTCACCCTCGTCGGCGCAACCACCCGCGCAGGTATGCTGACCAACCCACTGCGCGACCGCTTCGGCATCGTTGCCCGCTTGGAGTTTTATCAAAATCAAGACCTTGCCACCATCGTCAGCCGTTCCGCGCAATTACTGCAACTCGACATGGGCGAAGAAGGCGCGATGGAAGTCGCCAAACGCAGCCGCGGCACGCCCCGCATCGCCAACCGCCTGCTGCGCCGCGTCCGCGATTTTGCCGATGTGAAAAACAACGGCGTAATTGATGCCGCCATTGCCGATGCCGCTTTAAGTATGCTGGATGTGGACGCGCAAGGTTTGGACGTCATGGACAGAAAATTCCTCGAAGCCATCCTGCACAAATTCAGCGGCGGTCCCGTCGGCCTTGATAATGTTGCCGCCGCCATCGGCGAATCCACGGACACCATCGAGGACGTTATCGAACCCTACCTCATCCAACAAGGCTTCCTGCAACGTACCCCCCGCGGCAGAATGGCCACCGAACGCACCTACCTGCACTTCGGCTTGAAAATGGAAAAATAATCGTATTGAAATGAAGAAAGGTCGTCTGAAACCGGATTTTTGGTTTTCAGACGACCTTTTGTTATCAGCGTAGTTGGGGCGGATAGGCTTCAAGGCAGAGCAAGGCAATCAAGCCTGGAATGATATATAGTGGATTAAATTTAAATCAGGACAAGGCCGATGAAGCCGCAGACAGTACAGCTAGTACGGCAAGGCGAGGCAACGCCGTACTGGTTTAAATTTAATCCACTATAAAAATTGGGAAACGATTTGCCAAGCAGTTCAGCACATTAGGCCACAGAAGCCAATTCTTTCCTCATGGCATCAATCACCGCCTTATAGTCCGGCTTGCCAAAGATGGCGGAACCTGCCACAAAAGTATCGGCACCTGCTGCCGCGACGGCGGCGATATTGTCGGTTTTGATGCCGCCGTCCACTTCGATGGCGATGTGCCGCCCGTTTTGTGCTTCGTACCGATCCAACATCGCCCGCACTTGACGGATTTTTTCAAGGGTATGCGGAATGAAGCTTTGTCCGCCGAAACCGGGGTTGACCGACATCAACAATACCATGTCCAACCTGTCCAATACGTTTTCCAAAACGTAGGCGGGAGTGGCCGGATTCAACACCAATCCTGCCTGACAGCCCGCATCTTTAATCAGGCTGAGGCTGCGGTCGATATGGCGGCTGGCTTCGGGATGAAACGTGATAATCGACGCCCCTGCTTTGGCAAATGCCTGAATCAGATCATCAACAGGTTCGACCATCAGATGCACATCAATCGGCACGGTGGCATAAGGCTTCAACGCTGCGCAGACCATAGGGCCAAAAGTCAGGTTCGGCACATAATGATTGTCCATCACGTCGAAATGAATCAAATCGGCTCCCGCTTCGATAACTTTCGTTACTTCCTCACCCAAACGGGCAAAATCGGCGGATAAGATGCTGGGCGCAATACGGAAATTGTGGTTCATAGAAATCCAGTCGGATGGTATGGTTTGATAAACGGATAATTTTTCATATTCTACCACCAACGCCTCATGCAACACTAACTATGCATTGTTAATATTTAACAAAAGTAAGCATATGCATAAATAATTATAGGTTAAGGATATGTTTTGTCAGAAATAAAATAAAGATATGAAGTTAACAAAAGTTAACTGGAGGGATACTGCCTTTCACACGCTAATCGGGTATATTTGCGCGGTTACGGAAACTAGGAAAACGCTGTGTCTGTCGGATTCAAATCTTATTTACCCCTCTGTGCATTATCGGTTGCGCTGCTGACGGCTGTCGGTCAAGCGCACGCCGGCCCCCAATATATCAAGCTGGACGATTTTCAAGCCAATTGCGACATCCGCTCCCTTAATCTGACGCAAGACCAACACAATGCTTTGCGCCGTATCCGTAATGATTACAAACAGGCATCGGACAAAGCATACCGTAAACTCGTCCGCACAGACCGTAACCGCCGCCAAGTCATTATGAAAATCCTTGCGGCAGATAATTTCGATCAAAACAACGCCCGCGATTATGTCGAAACCCGCTACTTGTCGAGCATGGATTTCGCCGTGGAAGAATTGGAAATCCAACACCGCTTCTACCACCTGCTCAATCCGCGCCAACGCCAGATTTGGCTCTCTTCCTGCCTTCGCTGACATCTCGCTTTCCTGATTGGTCCGTACAAAAAGGTCGTCTGAAATCCTGTTTCAGACGACCTTTTAAACGATATGGCGATTCAAAGTGATGCGGCCGGAAGCAATTGAACCGGAAAAGGCTTTCCCTACCCTTATCCTCCCGCAGATTTCAGTACGGCAGACCTATTTCCCAAAAACTCAATCCAAAACCCGTTGTTCCGGCAAATGCCCTGCCCAATCACACGCAAACTGCCAAGCCGAACGCCCAGAGCGGTTGCCGCGCATTTGTGCCCATTGCAATGCCGCCTTGCGTGCCGTTTCATCAAAATCCACGCCGAGGTCGCCCAGCCAATTTTCAACCGCTTGGAGGTAGTCGTTTTGATCGAACGGATAAAAACTTAACCACAAACCGAAACGGTCGGACAGGGAAATTTTTTCCTCAACAGCTTCTTTTTGATGAATTTCGCCGCGTATGCCCGTTGTTCCAATATTTTCGTCCATATATTCGGGCATCAGGTGGCGCCGGTTGGACGTCGCGTACACCAACACGTTGCTGCATCTTTGCGACAAACCGCCGTCCAATGCGGTTTTTAGTGCTTTGTAGGTTTCATCACCGGTTTCAAACGACAGGTCATCGCAGAATACGATGAATTTTTCGGGACGGTCTTTCAGCAAAAAAAGCAGCGCGGGCAGGCTGACCAAATCGCTCTTATCAACTTCAATCAGACGCAGCCCTTGTTCGGCATATTCGTGCAACAGGGCTTTGACCAGCGAGGATTTGCCCGTTCCACGCGAACCGCTCATCAAAACATTATTCGCGGAGCGGCCTGCCAAAAACTGCTCGGTATTGCGTTTCAGTTTTTCGGTTTGCGTCCCGACGGCAGCCAGACGGTCAAGCGGGAATGTATGCGGGTTTGGCAGACTCTCCAAAATCCCTTTTTTACCGACGCTGTGCCAACGGTAAGCCAAAGCGTTCCAGTCGGTTTTACCGGGTTTTTCGGGCAACACCAAATCAAGACGGTCCAAAACGGAATAGGCTTTTTGTAAAAAGGCGGCGAGTTTCATATGTGCTCCTATTATCCTGATATAACAGGATTTTGCTGCGCCATCACGCGCATCACGGTATCGACAACGGCTTGGGTTTGTGGATCGATTTCGATATTGATGACGTCGCCCTCTTTCCGGCTGCCGAACAAAGTGCGCGTCAAAGTTTCCGGAATCAGGTGGACATTGAATTCCATATCGGTAACGTCGCCTATGGTCAGGCTGCAACCGTCCAAGCCGACAAAGCCTTTGCTCAAAATATAAGGTTTGAGCTCGGGTGGCAGTGCAAACCATACCGTGCGGTTAAACTCGCTGCGCTCTATCCGCGTAATCCGCGTAGTCGTCATGATATGCCCGCTCATGACGTGTCCGCCGATTTCATCACCGAAACGGGCGGCACGTTCGAGATTGACGGCATCTCCCGTTTTCAGACGACCCAAATTGGTCTTTTCCAAGGTTTCTTTCATCAAATCAAAGCTGACCGTATCGCCGTCAATTTGGGTAATGGTCAGGCAGCAGCCGTTGTTGGCGACGGATGCGCCGATTTGCAGATGCTCGGTCATCCCATCGGGCAGCTTGACGACATGGGTACGGAAATCGGCGGACGGTTCGCGGATAGCAATGATTTCGCCGACACCTTGGACGATACCTGTAAACATGGGAGATTCTCCAATCGGTTTATTTGATGCGTTTGAAAACCAAATCCCAAACGCCGTGCCCCAAACGTTTGCCGCGGGCTTCAAATTTCGTTTCGGGACGGTAGTCGGGCGTAGGCGCGTAATCAGCGGCGGTATTTTGCAAATTGTCAAAACCGCTCAACACTTCCAGCATCTGCTGCGCGTATTCTTCCCAGTCGGTCGCCAGATGGATATAACCACCGACTTTCAGCTTGGGCAGCAGTTTCTGCACAAACGGCGTTTGCACCAAGCGGCGTTTGTTATGGCGTTTTTTGTGCCAAGGGTCGGGAAAGAAAATGTGGATGCCGTCGAGTACGTCGTTTGAAAGCATATTTTCGACCACTTCGACCGCATCGTGCCGCATCACGCGGATATTGCCGATGCGTTCTTCTTCAATCAATTTCAAAATGTTGCCGACGCCAGGACCGTGCACATCAATCGCCAAAAAGTCGGTATCAGGCAGGCGCTTGGCAATTTCAACAGTCGCCACACCCATGCCGAAACCGATTTCCAACACCTTGGGACGGTCGCTGCCGAAACGCTGATTCAAATCCAACACGGAATCTTGGTAATCGATGCCGAATTGCGGCCACATCGTATCAATGGCACGCTGCTGCGCCGCAGTCATATGCCCTTGACGCAACACAAAGCTGCGGATGGAGCGTTTGTGCGCTTCAGGAACGGTGGAATCTGGAGTTATTTCGTTCATAAATCATTTCTTGTATCTGATAAAACTGGGGAAAGGTCGTCTGAAAATCTGCGATATGGTTTCAGGCGACCTCTGAATGTATGGGGTCAACCGTTAAACGGTTTGTTTTTATTGTTGATAGATAAGCATGAAACAAGCCGCTGACAGTATCAATCCTGCCGAATTTGTTTGCTTGCTGTTTTAAAGCATGACTAAATGGCTCACTTGGAGCTTAGGCACGCATTCTTGTTCATCCACTATAATCCACTATATCGTTAATGAAATCACTATCACTGACAATATTCTGTTTGACGAAAAGGTCGTCTGAAAGATTCAGACGACCTTTGACTGATAAATGCAATATCAGCAGTTTAATTCAACTGACTGAATACACTTATTTTTTCTTTTGAGCCGGCAGGTCGGTACAAGTACCCAGCGCCACTTCGGCAGCCATACCGATGGATTCGCCCAAGGTCGGGTGCGGGTGGATGGTTTTGCCGATGTCTTCAGCGTCGCAGCCCATTTCGATGGCCAGACAGATTTCGCCAATCATATCGCCGCCGTTCGGACCAACGATACCGCCGCCGATAATACGGCCGGTCTCGGCATCAAAAATCAGCTTGGTGAAGCCGTTATCGCAACCGTTGGCAATCGCACGGCCGGAAGCCGCCCATGGGAAGTTGGCTTTGGTGATTTTGCGGCCGGATGCTTTGGCAGACAATTCGGTTTCGCCAACCCATGCCACTTCGGGAGCGGTGTAAGCCACGCCCGGAATCACGCGTGCGTCGAAGTAAGCTTTGTGTCCGGCGCAGTTTTCAGCGGCAACGTGGCCTTCGTGAACGGCTTTGTGCGCCAACATAGGCTGACCGACGATGTCGCCGATGGCGTAGATGTGCGGCACGTTGGTACGCATTTGTTTGTCGACTTCGATGAAGCCGCGGTCGGTTACGGCAACGCCTGCTTTTTCGGCGCTGATGAGTTTGCCGTTAGGCGCACGGCCGGCGGCAACCAATACGGCATCGTAGCGTTGCGGCTCTTTCGGCGCGTTTGCACCTTCGAAGGTAACGTAAACGCCGTCTTCTTTCAGCTCGACTGCGACGGTTTTGGTATTGATCATGATGTTGTCAAAACGGTATTCGTTTTGTTTCTGCCATACTTTCACCAAATCGCGGTCTGCACCTTGCATCAGGCCGTCCATCATTTCAACGACGTCGAGGCGTGAACCCAGCGTGCTGTAAACCGTACCCATTTCGAGACCGATAATACCGCCGCCGATAATCAGCAGCTTGCCCGGTACTTCTTTCAGAGCCAGAGCGCCGCTGGAATCGATGATGCGCGGATCTTCAGGGATAAACGGCAACTTGGTTACGCGGCTGCCCGCTGCGATGATACAGTTTTTGAACGCAACGATTTTTTTCTCGCCGGTAGGCGTAGCCTGCTCGTACACGTCGCCGGTAGTCAGCGACACTTCCAAGTGGTGCGGATCCAAGAATTGACCTTCGCCTTGGATAACGTCCACTTTACGGCCTTTTGCCATACCTGCCAAACCAGTAGTCAGGCGGGAAACCACGCCTTCTTTGTAGCCGCGCAACATGTCGATGTCGAGTTCAGGCTCGGGGTATTTGATGCCGTTGGCAGCCAAGTGGCGCACTTCATCAATAACGGCAGCGTTGTGCAACAAGGCTTTGGAAGGGATACAGCCGACGTTCAAGCAAACGCCACCCAAAGTTTTGTAACGTTCAACGATGGCAACTTTCAAACCTTCGTCAGCAGCGGCAAATGCAGCGGAGTAACCGCCGGGGCCGCCACCCAATACGACTACGTCGTACTCTGCATCGGCAGAACCGCCGAATTGCGCCGCTTGCGGTGCAGGAGCGGCAGCTTTAGGGGCTTCTTGCGCAGGAGCAGCAGGTGCTTCGGCTTTAGGAGCGGCAGCCGCGCCTTCGGCTTCAACGACTACAATCAAGCCGCCTTCGGAGATTTTATCGCCGACTTTGACTTTGACTTCTTTGACCACGCCCGCAACTTCGGCAGGCACGTCCATCGTCGCTTTGTCGGTTTCCAAGGTAATCAGGGTATCATCAACGGCGATAGTGTCGCCTACGTTCACTTCAACCGCAATAATATCTACATTTTCGTGTCCGCCAATGTCGGGCACTTTCAATTCAACTAAGCTCATGTCTAATCTTTCTGAATGATATTCGGACTTCTGTTTTCAGACGACCTGTCGGGTTGTGTGCCGAAGGTCGTCTGAAATATGCTCGGATTACAGGGTAATGCGGCGGAAGTCTTTCAACAGGTTCGCCAAGAATACGGTGAAGCGCATACCGGCGGCACCGTCGATGACGCGGTGGTCGAAGGACAGGCTCAACGGACACATCAGGCGAGGAGCGAACTCTTTGCCGTCCCAAACCGGTTTGATTTGGGATTTGCACACACCCAGAATAGCGACTTCAGGTGCGTTCACAATCGGAGTGAAGCCTGTACCGCCGATGCCGCCCAAGCTGGAAATGGTAAAGCAGGCGCCTTGCATTTCTTGCGGTTTGAGCTTGCCTTCGCGGGCTTTCTTAGACAATTCGGTCAGCTCTTGGCTGATTTCTTTCAGACCTTTTTGATCCACGTCTTTGATTACGGGAACAACCAAGCCGTTCGGCGTATCGGCTGCGAAACCGATGTTGAAGTAGTTTTTCAGAACCAGATTGTCGCCGTCCAAAGAAGCGTTGAACTCTGGGAAGGCTTTCAGCGCGGAAACGGAGGCTTTGATGATGAATGCCAATGGAGACAGTTTCACGCCTTCGCGTTCCCATTCTTTGTTCAGCTGTTTGCGGAATTCTTCCAACTCGGTCATGTCCGCTTCTTCGTGAACGGTAACGTGCGGGATAACTACCCAGTTGCGAGACAGGTTTTGACCGGAAATTTTCTTAATACGGGACAATTCTTTAACTTCGACATTGCCGAATTTGGAGAAGTCCACTTTAGGCCACGGCAGCAAGTCTAGACCGCCGCCCAAAGATGCGCCGGCAGCAGCAGGTTTCGCCGCACCGCCTTGCATTACAGATTTCACAAAGGCTTTAATGTCGTCGCCCATGATACGGCCTTTCAAGCCGGTACCTTTGACTTGACCCAAATCCACGCCCAATTCGCGCGCCAGTTTACGAGCGGAAGGACCCGCGTGTGCTTTGGCAAAAGCAGCTTCGTCGATTTTGGCTGCGGCAGGTGCAGGAGCGGCAACAGGAGCCGGAGCGGCGGCAGGCGCGGCAGCAGGAGCAGGTGCAGCTGCCGGGGCTGCGGCTTGAGCAGGCGCGGGAGTGGGAGCGGCGGCAGAACCGGCGGTTTCCACTTCGATAATGGCAGTACCTTCGGATACTTTGTCGCCGACTTTCAGGAATACGGCTTTAACGACACCGGCGGCAGTACAAGGTACGTCCATAGTCGCTTTGTCGGTTTCCAGAGTAATCAGCGTGTCGTCTTCGGCAACGGTGTCGCCAACTTTAACTTCAACGGCGATTACATCTACATCAGTATGACCGCCAATATCAGGAACGGCTACTTGAACGGTTGCGCCGCCTGCGGGAGCGGCAGCGGGTGCAGCGGCAGGCGCAGGTTGTGCTTCAGCGGCAGGAGCCGGAGCGGCTTCAGCAGCGGCAGCACCGGTTTCAACGGTCAGAATTACGCCGCCTTCGGAGATTTTGTCACCGACTTTGACTTTTACTTCTTTCACAACGCCTGCTGCATCGGCAGGTACGTCCATAGTGGCTTTGTCGGTTTCCAGTGTAATCAGGGTGTCGTCAACGGCGATAGTGTCGCCCGCTTTGACTTCTACGGCGATGATATCGACGTTTTCATGACCGCCGATATCGGGTACTTTGATTTCTACGATACTCATTTGAGTTCCTTTGATGATTTCGGTTTGAGGTCGCCTGAAAAACAGTTTCAGACAACATCACTTATGTTTTCCGGCACGGATAACCATTTCCAAGACAGCTTTTCTGCACTTCGAACCTTTTGCACGACTTGCGCCCACTGCCCGGTAATTCAAGGTTTATCCGTTATACAAACCGTCAACGTATTCTTGATTCAGACGACCCCGTAAGCAAATTGACTTTGAGGTCGTCTGAAAACAGGATTAGCGTTTCCAGCTTGGCGCCACGTCGGCATTGATGCCGTATTTTTCGATGGCTTGTTGAACGGTTTCTTTGCTGACTTTGCCTTGTTCTGCCAATGCGCTCAATGCTGCCACGGCAACGTTGTAGCGGTCCACTTCGAAGAAGCGGCGCAGGTTGGCACGGCTGTCGGAACGGCCGAAACCATCGGTACCCAAGACATGGTAGTCGTTCGGGATGTACGCGCGGATACGGTCGGCATAGCTGCGGATATAGTCGGTAGCGGCGATAACCGGACCGTCATGACCTTGCAGTTGTGAGGTAACGAAAGGCACTTTTTCAGCTTCCAACGGATGCAGGCGGTTGAAACGTTCTACTTCGATGGCATCGCGGTGCAGCAGGTTGAAGGATGGGCAAGACCAAATGTCTGCTTCTACGCCGAAGTCGGCTTTCAGCAATTCGGCACCGGCAATCACTTCTTGCAGGATGGTACCGGAACCCATCAATTGAACTTTCTTGTCGCCTTTACCGCCGGCTTTCAGCAAGTACATACCTTTCAGGATGTCTTGTTCCACACCTTCGGGCATGTCCGGATGAGTGTAGTTCTCGTTCATCAGGGTGATGTAGTAGAACACGTCTTCATGGTTGACGTACATACGGCGCAGGCCATCATGTACGATAACGGCCACTTCATATTGGAAGGTCGGATCGTATGTTACGCAGTTCGGTATCAAATCAGCTTGAATGTGGCTGTGGCCGTCTTCGTGTTGCAGGCCTTCACCGTTCAAGGTCGTACGGCCGGCAGTACCGCCCAAAAGGAAGCCGCGCGCGTGCATATCGCCGGCTGCCCATGCCAAGTCGCCGACGCGTTGGAAACCGAACATAGAGTAGTAAATGTAGAACGGAATCATCGCGAAGTCGCTGTTGGCATAGCTGGTCGCCGCAGCAATCCAGTCAGCCATCGCGCCTGGCTCGTTAATACCTTCTTGCAGGATTTGACCGTCAACAGACTCTTTATAGAACATCAGTTGGTCTTTGTCTTGCGGGGTATATTGTTGGCCTTTCGGGTTCCAAATACCGTATTGGCGGAACATGCCTTCCATACCGAAGGTACGGCTTTCGTCAGGAACGATAGGTACGACGCGTTTGCCGATTTTTTTGTCTTTCAACAGAGTAGACAGAATGCGGACAAATGCCATAGTGGTCGAGAATTCACGGTCGCCGCTGGATTTCAGTTGAGTCTCAAATGCTGACAACTCAGGTACTTCCAGAACTTCTTGGGTAGGCTTGCGTTGAGGCAGGTAGCCGCCCAAAGCTTCGCGGCGTGCGTGCAGGTATTTGTACTCTTCGCTGTCGGGAGCGAAAGTCAGGTAAGGCAGATCGCCACTGTCGATTTGCTCATCGGTAACAGGAATGTCAAAGCGGTCGCGGAATTGTTTCAGAGACGCCTTATCCATTTTTTTGGCTTGGTGGGCAACGTTTTGACCTTCACCGGATGCACCCATACCATAACCTTTAATGGTTTTTGCCAAAATTACGGTAGGTTTGCCGTCTGCATGGTTAGCTGCGCGGTCATAAGCGTTGTACACTTTTTGAGGGTCGTGGCCGCCACGGTTCAATGCCCAAATTTCGTCATCGGTCATATCGGCAACCAATGCTTTCAATTCAGGGGTATTGAAGAAATGTTCGCGGACGTACGCACCGTCTTTGGATTTGTAAGTTTGGTAGTCGCCGTCCAAACATTCTTCCATGCGTTTGCGCAGGATACCGTCTTTGTCTTTTGCCAAGAGGCGGTCCCAACGGCGGCCCCAAATGACTTTGACAACATTCCAGCCTGCGCCGGCAAAGTTGCCTTCCAATTCTTGGATGATTTTGCCGTTACCGCGGACAGGACCGTCCAAACGTTGCAGGTTACAGTTGATGACGAAAATCAGGTTGTCCAAACCTTCGCGTGCGGCCAATGCGATGGCGCCTTGTGATTCAGGTTCATCCATTTCGCCGTCGCCGCAGAAACACCATACTTTACGGCCTTTGGTTTTTGCCAGGCCGCGGGATTCCAAGTATTTCAGGAAACGGGCTTGGTAAATCGCCATGATCGGACCCAAACCCATAGATACGGTCGGGAATTGCCAGAAATCAGGCAGCAAGTGCGGATGCGGGTAAGAAGGCAGACCATGTCCGTCCACTTCCTGACGGAAATTGTTCAGTTGGTCTTCAGTCAGACGGCCTTCAACGAAAGCGCGGGCATAGATGCCTGGAGAAACGTGGCCTTGGAAGAATACCAAATCACCTTCTTCGCCTTCGCCTTTAGCCTTCCAGAAGTGGTTGAAACCCACTTCGTACATGGTTGCTGCGGATTGGAAAGATGCGATATGACCACCCAGCTCCAAATCTTTTTTACCGGCGCGCAATACGATGGCGGCGGCGTTCCAGCGCACGAATGCACGGATGCGGTGTTCGATGTTTTGATCGCCCGGAATGCCTTTTTCGTCTTCAACCGAAACGGTATTCAAATACGGGGTGGTTGTGCCGTGAGGCATACGGACGCCTTTGTCGCGGCTGTATTTAACCAGATGCTCCAACAAGTATTGTGCGCGTTCGCTGCCTTCGTATTCTAGAACTGAGCTTAACGCGTCCAACCACTCTTGGGTTTCAATCGGGTCAACATCGTGTAATTGGGTGGACATAGTATCTATCCTTATGTTGAGTGTTATTCAATGACAGAGGGTTATACCCCTAATGTTTTCGTTTGCGAAAATTGATATACAAAAACGAAAAATCCTAAAATTAAATCAAACGCAAAACCACAATTACCCTAATATTATCAATTAATTAAAAATAAAATTGAAAATAAAGGGCGCAATGAGTCATTTATTTGAATTTATTCCGCCGCAAATCGTATCAGTAATTGGAATAACTGGCAAATTACAATTTATAACATCGGTTTTATTCTGAACAATGGGCATATGGATTTGATTAAATTCTGCTCGTTTTTAAACAAAAAAGAAAATTTTTAGATTGATTATTTTCCAAAACCAACAAAGGGTCGTATTTTCCATTATCAGCTGAATAGAAATACTTCATCAAATTTGTTAACAGTTAAATAAAATCAATCAAATTCAGACGAGCCATTCCGTTAATGCAGCCTCCAAGCGTTTCAGACCTTCCGCCATATCTTCATCGTTTAGCAGCAGGCTGGGGGCGAAACGCACGACATCGGCTCCGGCAACCAATACCATCAGGCCGTGTTTCAGCGCGGCGGCGGTAATTTCCGAAGCGCGGCCTTTGTATTGGTCTGCCAGCACGCAGCCGATGAGCAGACCCATGCCGCGGACTTCTTTAAATACGCCGGTTTTCTCGCCCAACTCCCGCAAGGTCGTCTGAAATTTTTTTCCTTGTTTTTCCACATGTGCCAAAGTTTCGGACGCATTGATGATGTCGAACGCGCGGCTGCCGACGGCACACGCCATCGGATTACCGCCGAAAGTCGAGCCGTGCGTCCCCGGCCCGAAGGTCGGCGCGATTTTATCGGTGGTCAGAATCGCACCGATGGGAAAGCCGCCGCCCAATGCTTTGGCGGAGCTGATGATGTCGGGCGTAATGCCGTAATGCTCGTAGGCAAACAGTTTGCCCGTATGCCCCATACCGGTTTGCACTTCGTCCAAAATCAGCAATGCGCCGTGTTCGTCGCACAAACGGCGCGCGGCTTGCAGATATTCCTGCGTGGCAGGCAGGATGCCGCTTTCGCCTTGAATCGGCTCGATGATTACGGCGCAAGTGTTTTCGTTGATGGCAGCTTCCAATGCGGCAATATCGTTGAACGGAACATGGGTAATGCCTTGCGGCAGCGGCGCGTAGTCTTTGCTGTATTTGGGTTGGCCGCCGACCGATACGGTAAACAACGTACGGCCGTGGAAGCTGTTCAGGCAGGAGATGATTTCGGTTTTGTGTCCGCCAAAATGATCGCGCCCGTATTTTCGCGCCAGTTTCAGCGCGGCTTCGTTGGCTTCCGCGCCGGAATTGCAAAAGAATACTTTGTCGGCGAAGGTATGTCCTACCAGCTTTTGCGCCAATTCCTGTGCGGGTTTGGTGGTGTAGATATTGGAAATGTGCCACAATTTTTGCGACTGCTCCGCCAGCGCGGCAACCAAATCGGGATGGCAGTGTCCCAACGCGTTGACTGCTATACCGCCCGACAAGTCGATGTATTCACGGCCTTCGGTATCCCAGACGCGGCTGCCAAGGGCGCGTTCGGGAATCATGGGGGCGAATGAAAAATTGGGGGTCAGGTAGTTTTGCATCCGATTTCCTTTGCGGTTTTAAGTCTGATGTATAGTCAATGAAAGGCGTTGCTTCGTATGGTCTCGTCCGACAGGGTATGAGACATTTCCTATCTGGATTGTCTTTGAACCGAATACAACAACGCCGTTGCAGATATAGTGGATTAAATTTAAATCAGGACAAGG
>NZ_KV800949.1:47089-61016 GCF_001810355.1 Neisseria sp. HMSC074B07
ACGCCGTACTGGTTTAAAGTTAAGCCACTATATTGAGTCAATTCGGCGATTATGCGCCGATTGAGACAATGTGTCATCCGTAGTCGGATCCAAATATTTAGATCATGCAACCACCATCAACAAAGGTCGTCTGAAAACACAGATTTAATCTGCCAAACGTTTTCAGACGACCTTTTTGCGTAACATTCACGCCAAGCTTTAGCTTTAATAGCTCAGTCAAAGCAAGGACTGAGCATCTCTATCCCTTTGTTTCAGATTGATTTCTGCCAAACACATTTCCGCCGACGTCAAACCCGACTGTACCGCCGCTTCCAGCGTAGCCGGATAGCGCGGGTGCAGGTAGTCGCCTGCCGGATAGATGCACCACTGGTGCAACCAAGCAAAATCGGGAGTGGCGAAATCGGGCGTGCAGGCTGTGGTTGCGCGTTTTTCGGTGATGACGCGGACGGCTTCGGGTTCGTCCAAATAAGGGCAGATGCGTTTTACATCGGCATGGACTTTCTCTGCCCATTCTTGGCTTTTGAACGCGCCGACATGGTCGGAAACGCTGATGACGGCGGCGACTTCGTTTGCCGGCAAACCAATTGCACCTCGATACACCAGCCATTGCGCCGCACCGTCGGCAAATCCGGTCAGCGGCGCAGGCAGATGGACGGGAATGGCATAGCGCAGATAGACGGTAGTAATTGAGTGGTATTGGAGATTTTGATAGGTCGTCTGAATATAGTCGGGAGTATCTTCAGGGAAAAGATGGACGGCATGATACGGCGCAACCGCAACAATAACGGCATCAAAAACCTCGTCATTCACAACGACACGTCCGTCAGGAAGGTTTTTCAGACGACCTACGCGGGTTTCAAGACGGATGTCCGCACCGCATTGCTTGAGTTTTGCCACCGCAGGCTCGGCGATAATTGCGCCTAAATCGCGCTTGGGCAAAAGGTAGTCGCTGCCGGATTTATCCGCCCATACGCCGTCGGACAAAACATTGCACAATACCCGCATGCTTGCATGTTCCAAAGGCGTATTGAGCGCGCCCCACACCAGCGGCTGCCAAAACTCTGTAACCAGCCTGCGCGGGACATTGCGCTGCCGCAGCCATTGGGCAACAGCCAAATCAGCACGCTTGCCGCGTGCGTAACGCTGCAACGCAGTCATATCGGATAACAGCCTGATTTTCAGCAAAAACGAAACGTTTTTAGCACGCAATATGCCGGTCAAAATATGCAGCGGCGAAGGAAGGTTCGTACTTTGAAACTGCAAACCTTCATACATATGCCATCGCAGCGGCAAACGGCAAAAAGCGGCTTCAGGGTCGGCACCGATGTGCTCCATCAGCGTCAATACGCCGTGATACGCACCGAGCAAAATATGCTGCCCATTGTCCAAAAAGCTGAATCCTTCAGCGTTTCCAGCCAAAGTACGCGCCCGCCCGCCCGCCTGCCGACCGGCTTCAAACACAGTAACATCGGCACGGCGCGCCAACGATATTGCGGCAGACAAACCTGTCCAACCTGCACCGACAACGGCAATTTTCGGGCGAAGATGCGGAGTGTTCATGGCTTAAATCCGAATAACCAGGTTTTCAGGGCAATACGCTTTTTGCGCGGCGAAGGAATGGCAATTTTATAAGTTAGGACGTTTTGCGCGCCGTCGCGGTCGATTTCGTTCAACAGCGCGTAATAAATCGCTGCCATCACCAATCCGACTTTTTGGGATTTTTTATCGGTGACGGGTAACAGCGACATCGCCTCACGATAAGTCTCACGGGCGCGTGAAACTTGAAAGCGCATCAGTTCGGCAAAATTATCCGTCGGCTTACACTGCATAATCACGCTTGCAGGTACGTCAAACCGCTGCATTTCCTCCATCGGCAGGTAAATCCGACCGTTTCTCGCATCTTCGCCGACATCACGGATAATGTTTGTCAGTTGCAGCGCAAGGCCCATCTTATCGGCGTATTCCAGCGTTCGGTCGTCTGAAAAAACCAAAATCCGCGCAATCAGGCAGCCGACGACGCCCGCGACGCGGTGGCAATACAGTTTCAACTCTTCAAAACTGCCGTAACGTGCCTGAACCAAATCCATCTGCATCCCGTCGATTAAGGCTTCCAATTCATATTTCGGCAGCTTGAAAGTTTCCTTGACCTGCCGCAAAGCCTGATTGACCGGATGCTCCGGCATCATGCCGCCGAATACCTTGTCCAAATCGCCGCGCCACCAGTTCAGCGTTGCCTGCGCCACATTCGGATCGGAACAGTCATCGACCACATCGTCCAATTCGCGGCAAAAAGCATACAAAACCGTTATCGCATCCCGCTTTTCCTGCGGCAGGAAACGGAAGCCCGATAAAAAACTGGAGCGGCTTTCTTCTGCCTTCTGACGGCAATAATCAAGTCCTTGCACGGTGTGTCCTAAAAATATGGTTATGAAGGACGATTTTATCGGGATTTGGGGAATTGTGGCAATTTCAGACGACCTTTCATCCCTATATTGTTCAAATCGTCCATATTTGATTTACTTCATTTTTAAGACAAGTTAATATAGACAATCGACTCTCCTAATACCAATTATATTTTATAGTCATGAACATTACGTCTAAAACACTTATCCTAACCATCCTGCTTTCCATCTCAGGAATGCAGGCTTATGCGGCAAAACCACATTACACCCCGCGTCACAATATCTCTCAAAACAGTGAAAACCAAGCCTTCCGATTGATTCAAGAAATGGCGAAACAGGGGGACACCCGCTCTCAGCTTGACTTAGGCACTATGTACGCAAAAGGCATCGGCACGACGCAGGATTACGAGCAGGCTAAATACTGGTTTGAAAAAGCAGCGCACAACGACAACGCCGAAGCGCAATTCAATCTTGGAATTATTTATTACGAAGGTCAAGGAACGGCACAAGACTATCGCCAAGCCAAATTTTGGTGGGAAAAGGCAGCCGAACAGGGCAATGCAGAAGCAGCGTTTGATTTAGGCATCATTCACTATGCCGGTATAGGCGTTCCACAAGACTATATACAGGCAAAAACTTGGTTTCACAAAGCAGCAGACCAAGGGGAAGACAGTGCGCAATTTTACTTGGGTTTGATGTATTACTCAGGTGAAGGCGTAGGCCAAGATTATAAACTTGCCAAGTCATGGTTTGAAAAAGCCGCCAAGAAAGGCAACGCCAAAGCGCAATATAATTTAGGCATCATGTATGCAGAGGGACAAGGCGTTACCCAAAATTATCCCAAGGCAAAATATTGGTACAAAAAAGCGGCAGAACAAGGCAATGCCAACGCCCAAAACAACTTAGGCGTTTTATACGAAAACGGACAAGGGGTAACCCAAAACTTTACCCAGGCAAAATCTTGGTTTGAAAAAGCCGCCGCCCAAGGCAATACGCTCGCGCAACATGCTTTGGAATACATTGTGCAGCAAAATCAAAACTGAACCCTGAATTTTTCCCAATACACTATTATCAATGGGTGAACCCTGTTCAATGCCCAGCGGGCAACTTTGCAAAGAAAGCTAAAAACAATAAGGCATACGGTTATAGTTATAACTGTATGCCTTATTTGCTGTTTCAATCCAATTTCAATTGCAATATTTATTGATATCGCTTTGATAATGTTTAATCAAATCATCACGATTTGCAGTGCGCGCACTTTCCGCAAACTGACGGTTTACGCGGGCAATCCGACAGTTGTCTTCTTTATTTTTGCGGTTTTCTTCTTCAACCTTCTTATTCTGCTCCTCAACCTGCTTATTCTGCGCCAAAATCTTCTCGTTCAGCTTAGCCTGCTGCTCTGACAGCGTCCCTTCTTGGGCATTTTCCGGTTTGGCAACTGCAGGCGTCACGTTACGGGTTCGAATATTCACAATATTCGAACGTTCCGGCTGCAAACGATTAGGCGTATCGGAGTAGCTGGTGCTGCCACTGCCGCTTTTCCATGTATAAACATTATTTCCGGCCATTGCTCCGGCAGCATACAAAACGCCAAGCAAAAATAAGGATAAAGATGATTTTTTCATTTTGTTTTCATCGTAAACGTGTTTTCAGACGACCCTATTTTACTTGATTTTTAAAAATATGTCATATTAATTCAAAAATATGCATCGTAATGGTGTCGTAAAAAAATAATCTCAAATTGCAAACAATCCGCTGTCAACAAATCTTAGCGGGTGTTATAATGCCGTGCATCTTGCACAAACTGAAAGACTGAGCATCATGCGTATCGTAGAAAAAGCCTATACTTTCGACGATGTTTTGTTGGTTCCTGCACATTCAACCGTGCTGCCACGAGACGTTAAACTTCAAACCAAGCTCACCCGCGAAATCACGCTCAACCTCCCCTTACTTTCCGCCGCAATGGACACCGTTACCGAAGCACGCCTCGCCATTTCCATGGCGCAAGAAGGCGGTATCGGCATTATCCATAAAAACATGACGCCCGAAATGCAGGCGCGTGCCGTTTCCAAAGTGAAACGCCATGAGAGCGGCGTAGTTAAAGACCCGGTAACGGTTGCCCCGACGACGCCCATCCGCGAAGTATTGGAAATGCGCGCGCAACGCAAACGCAAAATGTCCGGTCTGCCCGTCGTTGAAAACGGCAAAGTGGTCGGCATCGTTACCAACCGCGACCTGCGTTTTGAAAACCGCCTCGACCTGCCCGTTTCCGCCATCATGACCCCGCGCGAACGCTTGGTTACCGTCCCCGAAGGCACAAGCATCGACGAAGCGCGCGAACTGATGCACGAACATAAAGTCGAGCGCGTTTTGGTCTTGAACGAAAAAGACGAGCTTAAAGGCTTGATTACCGTAAAAGATATTTTGAAAACCACCGAGTTTCCAAATGCCAACAAAGACTCCGAAGGCCGTTTGCGCGTAGGCGCGGCAGTCGGTACCGGCGGAGACACCGAAGAGCGTGTAAAAGCCTTGGTCGGAGCGGGAGTCGACGTCATCGTCGTCGATACTGCACACGGCCATAGCCAAGGCGTTATCGAGCGCGTGAAATGGGTGAAAGAAACCTATCCGCACATCCAAGTCATCGGCGGCAATATCGCAACCGCCAAAGCCGCTTTGGATTTGGTCGCAGCAGGTGCAGACGCCGTCAAAGTCGGTATCGGACCGGGTTCGATTTGCACCACCCGTATCGTTGCAGGCGTAGGCGTGCCGCAACTGACTGCCATTCACAACGTTGCCGAAGCCCTCAAAGGCACTGGTGTTCCACTGATTGCCGACGGCGGCATCCGCTTCTCCGGCGACATCGCCAAAGCCTTGGCAGCGGGCGCATACAGTGTCATGCTCGGCGGGATGTTTGCCGGTACGGAAGAAGCACCGGGCGAAATCGAACTCTACCAAGGCCGCTCGTACAAATCTTACCGCGGTATGGGTTCTCTGGGAGCAATGAGCCAAGGCTCCGCCGACCGCTACTTCCAAGATAAAACCGACAGCACCGACAAATATGTCCCCGAAGGTATCGAAGGTCGCGTTCCCTACAAAGGCCCGATTGTGAACATCATCCACCAACTGACTGGCGGTTTGCGTTCCAGCATGGGCTATTTGGGCTGCGCCAATATCGAAGAAATGCACGAAAAAGCGGAATTTGTAGAAATCACCTCCGCCGGCATGAGCGAATCCCACGTTCACGACGTTCAGATTACTAAAGAAGCACCAAACTATCACCGCTAAGATCAAGTGAACAAAGGTCGTCTGAAAGTTTCAGACGACCTTAATTGCATCACATTCAAAAATTGTTATTCCACTTCAACTGGCTTACCTTGCTTATCAATATAAAAGAATTCATCCTCACTATAATCTTCGTCTTTAAATATATTCTTCATATTAACAAGTGCCACACCATTTTGGAAATTATTGAAAGTACCAAATTTGAACGGTATGATTACTTTGCCGGTTCTATCTAAATAGCCGAATTTGCCGTTTAATTCTGCACCAATCAAACCTTCACTCAATGAACCTAGATACGTATATTTAAAAGGGATAACTACCTTTCCCTTTTTATCGATATAACCGTATTTATCATTTTGTGAAACCCTTGCCATACCATCCTCAAAATTATAAGCACTTTTATATCGCGCAGGAATTACCCACTGATTTCTTTTATCGATATAACCCCATTTATCAAGAATCTGAACAGCAGCTAAACCTTCATTAAAATAAAAAGCTTCTTCATATTTTGGTGGAATAACCATCTCACCTTTTGTATTGATATAGCCATATTTATTTGTATCAACAGTAGCGACCGCAGCGAGTCCTTCACTGAATGAATCGGCTTTAACATATTGAAATGGGATGACAACTTTACCCTTTTTATCGATAAAGCCCCATTTGCCTTTTTGTTTGGCAGGGGCAATGCCTTGTGAAAAATCACCAGGCATGTATTCGAATTTTAAAGGAATAACTTCTTTACCACTGGCATTGATATAACCGCATAAAATCTGATCTGATTTTCCTACGGTTTTACATACTGCTGCCAATCCTTCAGAAAAATCATAGGCATCATAATACTTAAGTGGAACAACAACCTTCCCTTGTCGATTAACAAAGCCATGCAAAAAAGGATTCTTCTTGTTACCCGGCTTCACAACCCTAGACAAGCCTTCTTCATTAAGGCAAAAAACCGTGCTGTAACCTTCTCTACCAGTCAATTTTGGTACTTCGCAGGTATCAGCCAGTACAATAGGCATATACACTGATGCAATGAAAGCGCCTAATAATATTTTCTTCATACATTAACCTTGTTGAAAATGATGCGCGAATTTTATAAAAATTCATAAGGCATGTCCATATTCAAAACCGGCAAGATTACTGAAAATATTTTCAGACGACCTCTTATTCACAATATAGTGGATTAAATTTAAATCAGGACAAGGCCACGAAGCCGCACAGTACAGACAGTACAGAACCGATTCACTTTGGTGCTTCAGCACCTTAGAGGAATCGTTCTCTTTGAACTAAGGCGAGGTAACGCCGTCGGTTTAAAGTTAAGCTACTATACAAGCACTGGTTTTATCTATAAGCCTTTAATCATCATATTTTACCTTGCAACTATTTCTTAAAAATATAGAAAATCAGCTACACTTCCTTAGCCATAAAAATATTTTCCAGTGTTTTCCTAAATGCCATCATATTAATGCTTTCGTCTATATCAATTTCGATGTGTTTTTTAATTTTCAGAGATTCCTGAATATCTTCCCCAAAATCAAAAGATAAAACGTGATCAATTAAATTATAAGCAACATCATTACTCTCAATTGAAAAAGTTTGCTCATTAAACTCAAAATAGATTTTATCGTCTTCGTTTTGATTGAAGGTTAAAGTGAAGTAATGAAAATCTCCCAAATCAAAATAGATATAAGATAAACCCTCATCATCAGACTCATCAAACAAGATCTCTATTGGCTTCCACATAACTGATGTCCATATAAATTTTATATAAATTCCTATTTTCCAGCTTATTATTTTTTTATTTTATTCTTTATCCCTTATTCCAACCTTAACTCATCGGCATCATAGCATCTCTTTCTATGTAAATCTTAAATAAAAAAATTCATTTTTTTTTGAAAATCAAAACGCTCAATTAAATTCCAGCTTAAATAACTATTATGCCATCAATTAGAAACCTGACAATTGAAACAAATTTCGTTTTTTCAGACGACCTTCCAAACCAAGCCTTTACAGCAAGTTACCCTGCCCTAAAATCTCAAAAACTGTTAGAATACGGGGCTGTTTGAGCATATATTGCTCCCTGTGCAAACCGATGTTGACGTGAAACAAACTTACAGTCGGTTTCATAGCAGTTTTGGCGCCACCATCGGTATAATCGCCGTTGATGTGCTTTCAGCGATACTCACAGGTCGTCTGAAATGTAACAAAGCTACTTTTCTTTTTTCATCCTCATTTGGAGAATATTCATGAGCGCAATCGTTGATATTTTTGCCCGCGAGATTTTGGATTCACGCGGCAACCCCACCGTAGAATGCGATGTATTGCTGGAGTCCGGCGTAATGGGCCGTGCCGCCGTACCGAGCGGTGCGTCTACCGGTCAAAAAGAGGCTTTGGAACTTCGCGACGGCGACAAATCCCGCTACTCGGGCAAAGGCGTATTGAAAGCAGTTGAACACGTCAACAACCAAATTGCCCAAGCACTGATCGGTATCGATGCCAACGAACAGTCCTACATCGACAAAATCATGATCGAGCTGGACGGCACTGAAAACAAAGGCAATTTAGGTGCGAATGCTACTTTGGCAGTTTCTATGGCTGTTGCCCGCGCGGCTGCCGAAGATTCAGGTCTGCCGCTTTACCGTTACTTGGGCGGTGCTGGTCCTATGGCTCTGCCTGTTCCGATGATGAACGTTATCAACGGCGGCGAACATGCCAATAACAGCCTGAACATTCAAGAATTTATGATTATGCCAGTCGGCGCAAAATCCTTCCGCGAAGCCCTGCGCTGCGGTGCCGAAATTTTCCACGCGCTGAAAAAACTATGCGACGGTAAAGGCTTCCCGACTACTGTCGGCGATGAAGGCGGTTTCGCTCCTAACCTGAACAGCCATAAAGAAGCCCTGCAACTGATGGTTGAAGCAACCGAAGCTGCTGGTTACAAAGCAGGTGATGATGTCTTGTTTGCTTTGGACTGCGCATCCAGCGAGTTTTACAAAGACGGCAAATACCACTTGGAAGCCGAAGGCCGTTCTTACACCAGCGCAGAATTTGCCGAATACCTTGAAGGCTTGGTTAACGAATTCCCGATTATCTCCATCGAAGACGGTATGGATGAAAACGACTGGGAAGGCTGGAAACTCCTCACCGAAAAACTCGGCAGCAAAGTACAACTGGTCGGCGACGACTTGTTCGTAACCAATCCGAAAATCCTTGCCGAAGGCATCGAAAAAGGCGTGGCAAACGCATTGCTGGTCAAAGTCAACCAAATCGGTACTTTGAGCGAAACCTTGCAAGCGGTTGACTTGGCAAAACGCAGCCGTTACGCCAGCGTAATGAGCCACCGTTCGGGCGAAACTGAAGACAGCACCATTGCCGACTTGGCAGTCGCTACCAACTGCATGCAGATCAAAACCGGCTCATTGAGCCGCTCCGACCGCATGGCGAAATACAACCAACTGCTGCGCATCGAGGAAGAATTGGCAGAAGCTGCCTACTACCCCGGCAAAGCCGCATTCTATCAACTGGGCAAATAAGAAAAGGTATTGATGTATGAAGTGGGTAACTGTTGTTTTATCCATCGCGCTTGCTTACTGCCAATACAGCCTTTGGTTTGGAAAAGGCAGTATCGGGCATACGGAAGAATTGCAGGAACAACTTTCCGTGCAGGAGGAGAAAAACCAGACGCTCACTTTGCGCAACCAGTTCCTTGCTGCGGAAGTCGATGATTTGGCGAACGGTCAAGAAGCGATTTCTGAAATTGCCCGTGTGGAATTGGGTTACGTCCAAGACGGCGAAACCTATTACCGTTTTATCGAACGCAGCCGTTAATTGCCCTGATGGGAATAAAAGGTCGTCTGAAAAGGAGTGATTCCCAAATTTTAGGTCTCTATAAATAACTTTCAGACGTTTCGTACAAGCAGGCTTCTGTGGCACACAGAAGCCTGCTTCTCTAATTTCAAAACAACATCGTCCCCATCATTTCCCAAACGCATGTAAGCATCTGTCTACTGTAAATCAATTTATCCTATCCTGATATAAACATCCCATTCTCAACACAACTCAAAAACCCCTCCTAAGCACAAATCTTTCTATTGGGACAAATATAGTGGATTAAAATCTCAATCTGCTCCCATTCTTTTTCTAATATGCGGTTTCCAAACGCTTTTTGCGGTACAATACCGCCCTTAAATTTTTCCTTATTTCAAAGCACAAACCGCTATGTCCAAAAAAACCAAGCAAGAATTAGAGAACAACAAACTCAACAAACGTCTGCGCCATGCCGTCGGCGACGCGATTAACGATTTCAACATGATCGAGCCGGGCGACAAAATCATGGTTTGCCTCTCCGGTGGCAAAGACAGCTACGCCCTGTTAGACATCCTGCGCCAGCTCCAAGCCAGCGCGCCGATTGATTTCGAACTGGTTGCCGTCAATCTCGACCAAAAACAGCCGGGCTTCCCCGAAGAAGTGCTGCCGACCTATCTTGAAAGCATAGGCGTACCGTACAAAATCGTTGAAGAAGACACCTACTCCACCGTCAAACGCGTATTGGACGAAGGCAAAACGACTTGTTCACTGTGCAGCCGCCTGCGCCGCGGCATCCTCTACCGCACAGCAAAAGAATTGGGCTGCACCAAAATCGCCTTGGGACACCACCGCGACGACATCCTCGCCACCATGTTCCTGAATATGTTTTACGGCGGCAAACTCAAAGCCATGCCGCCCAAGCTGGTGAGCGACAACGGCGAACACATCGTCATCCGCCCGCTGGCATATGTGAAAGAAAAAGATTTGATTAAATACGCCGAACTGAAGCAATTCCCGATTATCCCGTGCAACCTCTGCGGCTCGCAGCCTAACCTGCAACGCCAAGTCATTGGCGATATGCTGCGCGATTGGGACAAACGTTTCCCCGGCCGCATTGAATCGATGTTCTCCGCCCTGCAAAACGTCGTTCCCTCCCATCTTGCCGACCCCGAGCTTTTCGACTTCGCCGGTTTGGAACGCGGTCAAACCTTAAAACACGGCGGCGACTTGGCGTTTGACAGCGAAAAAATGCCCGAACGATACTCCGACGGCAGCGAAGAAGACGAGAGTGAAATCAAAATCACCCCGTCCAAACCTGAACGTAAAGTCATCAATATTCTGGCGAACAAGCCGAAAACTTGCGGTTTATAACGGGATTTAGATTTTCAGACGACCTTTGGGATACCCTTTCAAGGTCGTCTGAATTTTTATAGTGGATTCACTTTAAACCAGTACGGCGTTGCCTCGCCTTGGCTCAAAGAGACATTCTCTAAGGTGCTGAAGCACCAAGTGAATCGGTTTCTGTACTGTCTGTACTGTCTGCAGCTTCGTCGCCTTGTCCTGATTTAAATTTAATCCACTATAGTCTTCCTATTCTTGACAATTCATACAGAAACAATCACAGCCTATTCTTGCGACAGCTTTTGCAGGGAAACTATATAAAGCACGAACCGTCATAGATCACAACAAAAGGTCGTCTGAAAACCGATTTTCAGACGACCTTTTCGTTTTTCACTCATCAACATCAGAATACTATCAAATATCATTTTTTATTTTAAATTAGCAAACAAAACAATAATATCAATTATTATACCTTTCCCGTCATTTTATTCCCCGATACAATCAACATCATGACACACAAGAAAAAATCTATTAATGTCAAATAGATAGGTATTATTTTTTCCCAGCAACTTGTTCTCAAGGAGAGCCATCATGGCCAATACATTGCACTCTTTATCCCGCAGCGCAGCAAACAATAAATCAGACGCCCTCAAAGGAACGCCCCGCGATGACGTTTTACATGGCGGTCTCGGACATATCACATTCTATGGCGGTTTGGGCAACGATATTTATTACAGTAAGAACGCAGGCGATACCATTGTTGAATATGCACATGAAGGCAATGATACGGTTTACGCCGATACAACCTTTACCTTACCGACCCACGTCGAAAACCTGACACTGACAGGCAACGGCAACACCTTTGGATTTGGCAACAACTCTAACAATATTCTAATAGGCAACAGCGGCAACAACCGCTTGAGCGGCGGTCGCGGCAATGACAAGCTAGAAGGTATGGCTGGTAACGACCTGTTGCTAGGCGGTGACGGCGACGACTCGCTCTATGGTGGAGATGGCAAGGACTCACTCTATGCTGGAGATGGCGATGACCGGCTCTATGGTGGAGATGGCGACGACTGGCTCTATGGTGGAGATGGCGACGACTGGCTCGAGGGCGGACATGGTCGCGACGGCCTTGTGGGTGGAGATGGCAACGACACTTTAAACGGTGGTAGTGGAGTAGACTTCATGCGTGGTGACCAGGGGGATGATATTTACTATGTTGATAATTGGCTCGATGAAGTTGACGAATATTTTGATGAAGGTACCGATACTGTTTACAGCAGCGTTTCCTACTTTATTAATAGCAACGTCGAAAACTTGACGCTGATAGGAAACGATAACATCAACGGTTATGGCAACGAAGAAAGCAACATCCTGACAGGCAACAGCGGCAACAACCACTTGCTCGATAATCTAGATGGATATGACACGCTCTACGGCATGGACGGTAACGACCTTCTGCAGAGTGGCGGGGGGGACGACCGTCTTTACGGGGGTAACGGAGATGACATCCTAGAAGGTGGTGAAAACAACGACGTACTTGATGGTGGACATGGAAATGATACTTTAGACGGTGGCTACGGCGTAGACAAGATGACTGGTGGGGATGGAAATGATATCTATTATGTGGACAATGTAAATGACACAGTTACCGAGCGATCGGGAGAAGGTACCGATACCATTTACAGTAGCGTTTCCTACACCGCCGCAGCAAATGTTGAAAACCTGACTTTGACAGGTAGCAACAACATCTTCGGTATTGGCAACCATAATGACAATATCTTGACAGGCAACAAAGGGGATAATCGTCTGAGCGGTGAAGACGGCAATGATACCCTGTACGGCATGGGTGGCAACGACACCCTGTTAGGCGGAAATGGAAATGACCATCTCAACGGTGGAGACGGTGATGACTATATTGCAGGCGGCTCGGGTAGCGACACCATCATCACAGGTGAAGGCAACGACACCGTTGCCTTTACTGCATCAGATATTCGTGAAGGCAGTATAGATCGCGTGGTCGAATTTGACCCTAATACGGACAAACTCGACCTATCTGGTATGCGTTCACTGCTGACTGGCAGCAACGCCAATTTGAGCTGGTCAAAGATGTTCGTTGAAAAAGACCCTGAGGTCATTCTCCAAAAAGACCGTCCTTATCTCATCTTCGATACAGAGCAGCATACTCTTGCTTATCGTGAGGCAGGTTCAAGCAGCAGCACCATATTTGCCAAATTCGATTTTGTCTGGTTGGGCCCATCCAATATCATCGGCTAAAGATTTGCTAAAAAGAACAGACCATTTAAAACGAATCTGCTTTTACCGGGAAACGACGCATAAAGCATGATTCGTTACGGATAGCAACAAAAGGTCGTCTGAAAATTCAGTTTTCAGACGACCTTTTCGTTTTTCCACCCTCTCAACATTAAAATACTATTAAATATTATTTCATATTTTAAATTAATATATAAAACAATAATGTAAATTATTATATCTTTTCCATCATATTATTCCCCGATACAATCCGCATCATACATACAATCAAAAAATCTATTAATGTCAAATAGATATATTTATTTTTCCCCGCAACTTGTTCACAAGGAGAGCCATTATGGCCAATACATTGCACCCTTTATACCATAACATAGCAAACAATGAATCCGTCGTCATTAAAGGCACGACCCGCGATGACGTTTTATATGGCAGTCTCGGGCATACCGTATTCTACGGCGGCTTAGGCAACGATGTTTACCACAGTAAAAATGCAGGTGACACCATCGTTGAATATGAATATGAAGGCAACGATACGGTTTATGCTGATACGGACTTTACCTTACCGACACACGTCGAAAACCTGACACTGACCGGCTACGGCAACAATTACGGTTTCGGCAACAACTCAAATAACACCCTGATAGGCAATAGTGGCAACAACCGCTTAAGCGGTGGTCGTGGTAATGACACGCTACACGGCATGGACGGTAACGACCTGCTGATGGGCGGCGATGATCGCGACTATCTTTACGGAGGTAGTGGAAATGACGTGCTACAAGGAGGAGAAGGAAACGACCTGCTCGATGGTGGATACGGCA
>NZ_KV800949.1:61116-61695 GCF_001810355.1 Neisseria sp. HMSC074B07
TAGACGGTGGCAGCGGTGCAGACAGCATGAGCGGAGGATACGGAGATGATATTTACTATGTAGATAATGTGAACGATACGGTTACCGAATGGTGGGGAGAAGGTACCGATACCATTTACAGCAGCGTTTCTTACATAGCCCCAACCAACGTCGAAAACCTGACACTGACAGGCTACGGCAACAATTACGGTTTCGGTAACAACTCTGACAATACCCTGATAGGCAACAGTGGCAACAACCACTTAAGCGGTGGTCGTGGAAACGACACGCTACACGGCATGGACGGTAACGACCTGCTGATGGGCGGCGATGATCGTGACTATCTTTACGGAGATAACGGAGATGACGTGCTACAAGGAGGCGAAGGAAACGACCTGCTCGATGGTGGATACGGCAACGATACTTTAGACGGTGGCAGCGGTGCAGACAGCATGAGCGGCGGATATGGAAATGATATCTATCATGTGGACAATATAAATGATACTGTCACCGAGCAGTGGTTCGAGGGTACCGATACTATTTACAGCAGCGTTTCCTATACCGCTCCAACCAACGTCGAAAACCTGACACTGACAGGCT
>NZ_KV800949.1:61795-70950 GCF_001810355.1 Neisseria sp. HMSC074B07
CATGTGGACAATATAAATGATACTGTCACCGAGCGGTGGTTCGAGGGTACTGATACCATTTACAGCAGCGTTTCTTACACAGCCCCAACCAACGTCGAAAACCTGACTTTGACAGGTAGCAATAACATCTTCGGCATTGGCAATTATGGTGACAATACCCTGATAGGAAACAGCGGGCATAATCGCTTGAGTGGCGAAGAAGGCAATGATACCTTGTATGGCATGAGCGGTGACGACACACTGTCAGGCGGCAATGGATATGACTATCTCAACGGTGGGGACGGTGATGACTATCTTGCAGGCGGTTTAGGCAGCGACACCATCGTCACAGGTGCAGGCAAAGACACCGTCGCCTTTACTGCAGCAGATATCCATGAAGGCAGTATCGATCGTTTAACCGACTTTAACTCTGATATGGACAAACTCGACCTATCTGCTATGCGTTCTCTGCTGAGTGGCAACAGCGCAAATTTGAGCTGGTCAGAGATGTTTGTTAGAAACCCTGCTTATTACGATGCCGACCGTTCTTATCTCGTGTTCGATTCGGCGCAACAAACGCTTGCCTACCGCGCAGCAGGTGCAAGCAGTAATACCGTATTTGCCAAATTCGATAGCGACCAAGCGGTATGGTTGAACGCTTCCAATATCATCGGTTAAAGATTCGCTTAAAAACGTCGTCTGAAAATCTAGCTGTAGGGTAAAGTACGTTACACCATAAAAAACTGCACTTTAGTGAACCTACTAAAGTGCAGTTTAATCTATTCTAAAGCCTAAAACACCATTTCAGACGACCTTCTTAGCAGAGAATGTGCTATTTTCTCTACTTTTTATTTGAAACAGGTTCGCAACCAGTATTACCGTTTTTAGTTGTTAACTTGGCTTTGGCCGATTCTGCATCGGTACATTTGTAGGCATTACCCAAACTATCCATCCAAACGGAAAGTTTGTAATTCGTCCCACTTTTCGGGGTAGCAAAAAGATAATAGGCTCTGCTGTGTTTAGAGTCCTTATCTTTCATTGCGCCACTGAAATCATATTTAGCCGCAACCTCAGATGTAGCCTGATATTTCTTAAAAAACCCTGTATCTCCCTCAATTTCATCTTTCATTTTGAGGGCGGGATTTTTGACCAATTTGGTTTTCAAGGAATTATTGATGATAACCAATTCAGCATGCGCCTGAGATTGATAGCCGCGTTCGATGTAATGGATATAGGAAGGGTAAGCGATGGTGCTGAGGATGCCGATAATAGCAATAACAATCAGCATCTCGACCAGCGTAAACCCTTGAAATTTAGTGATAGACGTATTCATGATTTTATCTATTTATTCATTAGCCACATAGGATTGCAGCATGACTACCGTATTTTCGTTTTTTCCCCATGCTTTAGCAGTGACGCGATAAATGGTACGGTTGTCGGTAGAATTGGTGCTTAGGTATTCGATGATATAGCGGGGAGGCTTTTTAGCCCCGCTATTTTTATCAATCGGGTATTCTCTACCATTAACATTGATACATTCTGTTTCTTTCTTAGAATGTGAATCAAGACATTCTGCATGCTTTCTTTTCCAAGCTTCTTCAACTTTGCTCAGATCTGCCTCACCTTTAACATCAATAATACCAGTTGGAGTAGTGTATTCTTTAACACTAAGCTGTTTAGCTCTGCAAAGCCCTTTGGAACATTGATCATTAAAAATCTGCGTGCCTTCTTCAATAGAATAGATATAGTCCTCACCTTCGCGTAATGCCGCCTCAGCAAGTGTAGTAGCAAATTTATGGTCGGCATCATTGGTACTGATTCGCTGCTCAGTATTGTAGGACTGGGTTGCCGTAACGACGAGTAGGGCAATGACGATCATGATCATCAGGACGATGAATAATGCAAAGCCTTTTTGTGCAGAAGCTTTAGCGGGAAGATAGTTTAGAGTAATCGGTCTGCGCATTTGTTTCCTCCGCGTACAGTTGCATTGATTTGATAGAGTTGAACTTTGTTTTCATCATTGCTTCCGCCAGCATCAATACTGCCGCTGTTCAACAGGAGTTCGATAGAGGCTGG
This sequence comes from Neisseria sp. HMSC074B07, assembly GCF_001810355.1. Classification (NCBI taxonomy): domain Bacteria; kingdom Pseudomonadati; phylum Pseudomonadota; class Betaproteobacteria; order Neisseriales; family Neisseriaceae; genus Neisseria; species Neisseria sp. HMSC074B07. The sequence continues at coordinate 63,851 of NZ_KV800949.1, forward strand.
AGTTTCATCACCAGACAGTGTCGTAGTATATTTAAATGTTTCATCTTTTGTCTTATCCTCCTGCTTCTGAGCATTTCCGGCAGGAGTTGGAGTAGGTGCAGACGCAGATGCCGTTTCACTTTCCTCAAATGTTTCAGGACAATTTTGGGTATAAAAGTAATGAATACTCATACTTTCAATTCCCTTAATCAGCAACTGCGGATTGCTCCACTCACCGTTTTTTGTCAATTGGAAACGGTAAAGACCTTTTTGCCCTCCGGCAGTACCGACAGCATAGGCATTCACCTCATGTTTCATTATGGAGATATTGCCTGCTTGGGAACTATCTGTCTTTAAAGCTGCTTTACTATCAGTAATGTCTTCTCCTGGTTTGGTAATATTTGTGCAGCTGCTGGCCACTACTGTTGCCGCATCTGATGATGCGGTATCTATGCCGTATTGGAAAATCAGCGCCTTACCGATCTGGGTAAAGTCCTTTATACCTAAAGAATCTGTTTCTCTGACAGCAGGAAGCATTTTTCCACTACCTTTAAGTTTGAGAAAATCTTTGGAACCAGAGTCAGCGATAACGGCTTGGGCATCATAGGCCGACATATTGAAACAGCCGAAATTTCCTGCCATACGGGCATCACGTACGATTTGATTTGACGCATTGCGCAAATCCTGCTGAACATTTAAGCGCGCTGTGGCAGCAGTGTTCAAACTGCGTGCAGTGAAATAGCTGGAGCTGACTGCCAACAGGACTATCATGCTCAATGCGCTTGCCACAAGGAATTCAATCAGGCTGAAGCCTTGCATGCCTGTTTTGACCGGAATGTGTGAGCGGTTTTTATTATTCATTATTTTTCCCTTACGCGTACTTGGTAGGTGTAAATGATGGAATCTTCATATGTTTTGACATCACTTGCGGCTTTACCGCCTTCCAAATCTTTAAGCCATAATACTTTGATAACAGTATCGGCACCTGCTTTTTTATCGCAATTTTCGTGAAAAGCCCCGTCATAAGTAGGCTCCTTATTCAAACTATCTTGGCATACTGAATAGTAGAACGCGGAGTCAGGAAGAGCTGCTTTCAGTTCGTCATGAAATTTACCAAGCTGTGCTTTAGCCAACTCTTCTTTTTTCATACTCTCTTTCAGCGGTCCTTTTTTCAACGGCTCAGTAGAGGAATCACCATATGTGGTGTAGTAATCCCTATAATTTTTACACCACCCTCTATCGCGCCCACCCTTGGTAGCTCCCGCTTGATGAGTATCGCATTTTTCAAGTCTAGGATTAATCAGCATCCCTTCGACTAAATTTTGAGTAAGTTGCGATACGATAGTCTGTCCTTCCGCTTCGCGAACGCTGGAAACGGTACGCAACTGGATGGCGAGCAGGGCGAGAACGCCGATTGCGAGGACAAACATGGCGACCAAAACTTCAATTAAAGTCATACCTGATTGATATGGCTTAGAGGAACTTACCGATCTCGTTTTGGCGAAACTCGTTCCGTTCGTTTTCAGATGACCTTTTGTACGTAATGTCATGGGTTTCATAGAGCTATATTTTATTATTGGGGTTGTTTGTTGGATTTTGCTTTAGATTCTGCATATTTGCAGAGATCACGTGAATCTGACTTGGAGCAGATTTCCACTCGTCCGCTACTGTCGACCAACACAATGCTGGCACGAGACTTTTTGGTGCTTTCTGTAGTTGCGGAGGAATCGGTCATGCTGATTTTGATATAGCCGTCCGAGTAGGTAAAATCTGTTTTTTTACTGGGTTTATTGACAGAATAGCCAAAAGTACCGTTCGGCTGGAATGCGAAGAAAACAGGCTGTGAATCAGAGTCTTTACCACCGAATTTGACATGATCAAATTGATAGGTGACTTTATTCGCATCCTTGGCGTTCAAGACAATAGTGCGCAGGAAAATATCCGCTCTATCATCATTGTAGTTAACATCACCACTCTTATCAGCATAGGCCAAGATGCCACTTTGATTGTATTTGGTATCACATTTATTGTCTGGAATCCCGTTTTTTCTGATTTGTACGGGACAGACATAGACAGGGAGATTGAGGCGGACTGCTTCGGCTCGTGCGAAACGCAAGAGGTTTGCCACCTGCTCTGCCTGACTGGCTGCGCGGCGGGAGGCAATCCATTCGCTCATATTGGGAAGGGCGATGGTGGCCATGATGGCGGTAATAGCGATCACGACCAACAATTCGATTAAGGTAAAACCTTTTTGTTGTGCGTACATGAGTAGTAAAAACGTCTAGAGTTAAGTAATGTGTTTTATCATCCGGCTTAGAATGTTTTTATCGCCGGTAATTATGCGGTTTGGCTCATTCTAAACGATATTGGGATGAATTGCCTAATAAAATATGAAATTTGCTTGGTTTTTAGACTGATTTGTCTCAATCTTCCATCAATGCGGATTCGGGAATGTAGGCTGCATTGTCGAATTTGGTAAATTGTCCCATCCAAGTGAGGAATACTTTCCCGACGGGACCGTTACGGTGTTTACCGATAATACATTCCGCAAGGCCTTTCATTGGCGATTCTTGGTTATAGTATTCGTCGCGGTACATAAACATAATCAGGTCGGCATCCTGCTCGATGGCACCGGACTCCCGCAAGTCGGACATCATTGGGCGCTTGTCGGTACGTTGCTCTACGGTACGGCTCAACTGCGACAAAGCAATGACGGGAACTTGCAGCTCCTTCGCCAAGGCTTTGAGGGAACGCGAAATTTCGCCGAGTTCAGAGGCGCGGTTGTCCGAGCGGCCTGAGCCTGCCATTAATTGCAGGTAGTCAATCACGATTAAGCCCAATTTTCCGTTGAACTGGCGTGCAAGACGACGGGCGCGGGCGCGCAATTCGAGCGCGGTCAAGCCCGGTGTTTCGTCAATATACATAGGCGCATCGGAAAGCTTGACTACTGCTTCGTTCAGACGACCCCAATGTTCATCTTCCAATCTGCCTGTTTTCAAGACGCTCTGATCAAGCCTGCCCACCGAACCCAGCATACGCATCACCAGTTGCGTGCCGCCCATCTCCATCGAAAATACGGCGACAGGCAGCTTGCCCTCTACGGCAACGTGTTCCGCAATATTGATCGAAAAGGCAGTTTTACCCATAGACGGACGACCTGCCACAATAATCAAATCGCCCGGCTGGAGACCTGAGGTTTTTTTATCCAAGTCGATAAACCCTGTCGACACGCCGGTCACTTCATCGGGATTTTCGCGTGAATAAAGCATGTCGATGCGCTCGACCACTTCCTTCAAAAGCGCAGGCATTTCGAGAAAGCCCTGTTTGGACTTGGCGGTACTTTCCGCAATTTGGAACACCTTGTTTTCCGCTTCATCCAAAAGCTGCCCCGCATCCCTGCCTTGCGGATTGTAGGCGCTACGGGCGATTTCGGTACCAACTTCGGCAAGCTGGCGCATAATAGAACGCTCGCGCACGATTTCGGCATAACGGCGAATATTTGCAGCAGACGGCGTGTTTTGTGCCAAGGTAATCAGATAATTGAACCCGCCTGCCGCCTCCAATTCTTCGTTACGCTCCAAACTTTCCTGAACGGTAATCACGTCGGCAGGACGGCTTTCGTTAATCAGATTGGCGATGGCGCGGAAAATCAGGCGGTGTTCGTGTCGGTAGAAGTCTTCACCGGTAACCACATCGGCGATTCTGTCCCAAGCCGAATTCTCGAGCAAAAGACCACCCAAAACGGATTGCTCCGCCTCCATAGAATGCGGCGGCAGCGACAACGCGTTGACTTCGCGGTCTTCAGACGACGTATCGGGATAATCGTTCATGGCAGTTGCTCTTAGGCTAAAATGGGAGTCCGCTATTATAGCGTAGTGGAAATCGGGTTGGCATTACCTTTGTTCTGACTTGCCTACCATCAAGAAATAGATAGGTCGTCTGAAAATTTTCAGACGACCTTTTTGCAATAATTCTCCATTTCCCCGAACCAAAAACAGGCGGCAATATGGAAGTCATCCAATACCCAAATTCCCCCTTCAAACTCCACCAACCCTTCCCACCCGCCGGTGACCAGCCCACCGCCATTGCCGGCCTGCTCGAAGGGCTTTCAGACGGCCTTGCCTATCAAACCCTGCTCGGCGTAACCGGTTCGGGCAAAACCTACACCATGGCGAACGTCATCGCCCAAAGCGGCCGACCCGCCATCATCATGGCGCACAACAAAACCCTTGCCGCCCAGCTTTATGCCGAAATGCGCGAGTTTTTCCCCGAAAACGCGGTGGAATATTTCGTCTCCTACTACGACTATTACCAGCCCGAAGCCTATGTGCCCAGCCGAGATTTGTTCATCGAAAAGGACAGCGCGATCAACGAACACATCGAGCAAATGCGCCTTTCCGCCACCAAAAACCTGATGACGCGCGACGACGTGATTATCGTCGCCACCGTGTCCGCCATTTACGGTATCGGCGACCCGACCGAGTATCAACAAATGGTGCTGTCCGTCAAAGAAGGCGACACCATCGAGCAGCGCGACATCATCGCCACGCTCGTTTCCATGCAGTACGAACGCGGCGATTTAGACTTTAAACGCGGCAGCTTCCGCGTGCGCGGCGACGTGATTGACGTGTACCCCGCCGAAAGCTCCGAAAACGCCTTGCGCATCAGCCTGTTTGACGACGAAATCGACCGTCTCGACATGTTCGACCCGCTTTCAGGCAGCCTTATCCAGCGCGTCGGCCGCTACACCGTCTTCCCGTCCAGCCACTACGTTACCCCGCGCGACACCGTATTGCGCGCCTGCGAGTCCATCAAAGAAGAATTGCGCGAACGCATCGAATTTTTCGCCCGCGAACAACGCCCCGTCGAGCAACAACGCATCGAACAGCGCACCCGCTTCGACCTCGAAATGCTCTACGAAATGGGCTTCTGCAAAGGCATCGAAAACTACTCCCGCCACTTCTCCGGCAAAAAAGAAGGCGAACCGCCGCCCACGCTGATGGACTACCTGCCCGACAACGCCATCATGTTCATCGACGAAAGCCACGTTACCGTAACCCAAATCGGCGGCATGTACAAAGGCGACGCCTCGCGCAAGCAAAACCTCGTGGATTATGGTTTCAGGTTGCCTTCCGCCCGCGACAACCGCCCGCTCAAATTCCACGAATTTGAAAAAGTCATGCCGCAAACCATCTTCGTTTCCGCCACCCCCGCCAAATACGAAGAAGAACACGCCGGACAAGTGGTCGAACAAGTCGTCCGCCCCACAGGGCTGGTCGACCCCCAAATCATCATCCGCCCCGTTGCCACCCAAGTCGATGACTTAATGAGCGAAATCAACGACCGCATCCAAAAAGGCGAACGCGTACTCGTTACCACCCTCACCAAACGCATGGCGGAGCAACTCACCGACTATTACAGCGAACTCGGCATCAAAGTGCGCTACCTGCACAGCGACATCGACACCGTCGAGCGCGTTGAAATCATTAGAGACTTGCGGCTCGGCCTGTTTGACGTACTCGTCGGCATCAACCTCTTGCGCGAAGGCTTGGACATCCCCGAAGTCTCCCTCGTCGCCATCCTCGACGCCGACAAAGAAGGCTTCCTGCGATCCCACCGCAGCCTGATTCAAACCATAGGCCGCGCCGCGCGCAACGTGAACGGCGTCGCCATCCTGTACGCCGACAAAATCACCGACTCCATGAAAGCCGCCATCGACGAAACCGAACGCCGCCGCGAAAAACAGATTAAATTCAACAAAGAACACGGCATCGTGCCGCAACAGATTAAAAAACAAGTCAAAGACATCATCGACGGCGTGTACCACGAAGAAGACGGCGGCAAAGGTCGTCTGAAAGGCAAAAACAAGGTCAAAGTCGGCGAAATCCACAACGAAGAAGACGCGATTAAAGAAATCGCCAAACTCGAAAAAGCCATGCAGCAGGCAGCTAGGGATTTGCAGTTTGAAGAGGCCGCGGTGTTAAGGGATAGGATTCGGGGGATTAAGGAGAGTTTGTTGTTTGGGGCGGAGTGATTTTATTCAGAGTGCAATTTATATTATTAACGGGAGTATTTAAATGGATTTTTCTAAATTTGAGAACCCAAAGGCAGCAAATGATTTTCTAAAAAGGAGTAAAAAAGTATCACAAAGAAAAACTCTATGCGCAGCTAACTTTCTAGGAAATTGTAATGGCATAATTACTGCACATACTTTATCTAAAAAATCAATGCTGGAACCAGTAGCCAATAGGGAGAATGAAGTATATACAATCTCTACTGTCTCCTTGGTTAACCATCAAATTAATTTAGAGAAAAAAGGGATTGGTGGGGTTTCTACTTTTAAGGGATTCTGCGGAATGCATGACAAAGATTTGTTTACTTGTCTTGACGATGATGAGTTTAAATGCACTCCCAAACAATTATTTATGCTTGCTTACCGCACAATATCTAGAGAATTGTATAAAAAAATAAATTTTCCAGAGCGCATTCCAACAAAAAAAGAATATATTAATATAATAGGGAGACGTAAATATAATAAAGAATACGTGTTATTTGTTGAAAAAATAAAAAAACACAATGAATACAGCATTCAATCGTTGAAATATATAAAAGATAAATTAGATACTCAGTTAAGAGATGAAGACTGGAACTCATTAAAAAGTCATGTTCTATTATTTGAAAAAATATCTCATCCAATTTGTGCCGCAACGGGAGCATTTCAACCGTTATTTGATATAAGTGGAAAAATAATTAACGAACCAGTTGATTATTATGATGAATATGGAGAATATTTAGGCAAGGGGTTAAAGTTAAGAACAATAATTTTCTCAATTATTCCAGTAAAAGATATGTATGTGGTAATATTTTCATGGGATAATGATGATGTATCGGAAAATTTTTTCAAATCTATTCTGAAACAAGAAAATAAATCATTGGCTGCATTTAATATCATGCTTGATAACATAGAAAACTTTGCTATATATCCTGACTGGTATGAAAATTTGGATGATAAAAAAAAGGAATTTATACAAAAAAGAATACAGAGTAAAATCAAAAATACTATTTGGAAAAATCCAGAAAAATATAACTCTATGTTAGAGATAGATGAGTTTAAAGAGATA
>NZ_KV800949.1:71050-72085 GCF_001810355.1 Neisseria sp. HMSC074B07
AGATGAGTTTAAAGAGATAGTTAATTGGAAATTTTTAAAATTAAAAACAAAATTAATTAATTTAAAAATTAAGATAATGCAAATGTATAACAAGTTTGGCAGGCGCAGCAAGCAAGCGTAGCCTACATCCCCACCAACCGCGTGCGTGGCTGCGCCACACACCCCACCTGCGGGTGGCACAAATTTTAAAACCGATGCGTAGGGTGTGTGCGGTACGCACGCACGCGTTATTTGCCGTTCAAACCATTGGTTCAAATTTTCAGACGACCTCAAACGTCGTCTGAAAATCTCTTAGTGCAAAGGTCGTCTGAAAACCGTGAGTCCGTTTTCAGACGACCTTTGTTTCATTTCAAGCAACAAATATAATAACGCATAGGCTGATTACTACCAGTTGATTCAAAGCCCAACGATAATCCATTAAAAAAGAATCCGACCATCATGACCTATCCGCAAGCTCTGCAACAACTTCAATATTGGCTCACAAACAGCCAATTCTCTCACACAAACCATCTAAATTTTAATGCACATCCCCTTTCAACCGATGAATTGCAGGCGATACGCGAATATACGCAAAACAGACTGCCTGAAAGCTATTATTTATTTTTACAACAATGCGGCACGGGGGATTTTTTCTATTCGTGGTACACCAGCATGCTCGATCAAACCGTATCTCAAACACCCAAAATAGAAATCTACAATCTCGCCCAACTACAAGAGCAAAACACCTATTACCAACAACTATTACGCGAAGAACTTGATGACCTACCGCCTGACGAACATCCCGACATAGGAGAAATCTTTATCATCGGCGCTCATCATAGCATGGGGGATTGGTTCGGCTTTGACCTGTCCCGTGTCGAACCCAACTTTGATATTTTTATCCACGATGCCGCCAATCCCGCCACCTATGCTGAGGAAGCCCAATGGCGACGGTTTGAAGACTGGATCATCCGTTGTGTGGAAAGCGAGGGAGAAGATACGCTTTAAACAAGCCGTAGCAAGCGTAGCAACTGTATTTTTCACCCCGTCGGGCAA
>NZ_KV800950.1:0-7888 GCF_001810355.1 Neisseria sp. HMSC074B07
GGATGTCCAACTTTTGGGGTGCAGTTCAAACCTGAAATCAGGGTTTCAGACGACCTTTTTATATCGGCAAATCAACTTCAAGCCATTATTCAATCAACTTCAAACTCAGCAAACTTTTTACGAAATCCAATACAACCCTGGTCCGTCCAAACTCAAAAATATGATTTTCCGATGTACCCAAATGCCAAAGTTGTATTGTTTGGCATCTGTTTACACATTATCGGGTTTTAGTTAAAATTATTATATAAATAGTAATCATAATCAATTTATGTTATTTTGCAGCTCTAAAGAAACAAAGTATTTTGTCCGCCGTTCCTTTCCACACAATCGGTAACCTACGGATATTTTCCTTTTGTTTTGTCAAAATGCCCTTCCCTTGCGTGAAGCAAGCGCATCCATATCAACGGTCCGAACAAACCGTTTAATCAATTGGCTGCAACCCCATTACATTCGGTTCGCGTTTTATTTTCCGATGCCATCTGGAAGCATTTCAGATTTCGCCTATTTTCAAGCTGTTGCGAACAAAGGAAAATCCATCATGAAACCTGTCAAATCCGTCGAATTCCCCTCTACGCCCAAAATATTGGTTTTATTCTTGAGTATGCTGTGGCATACGCCGTTATGGGCGGAAAATACTACCCCCACCCAAAGCGTGCAGATGGATACCATTACCGTCAAAGCCCATCGCAACCGGGATAAAAGCGGCTACACCCAAGTCTACAGCCGTGACATCAGCAATATGTACAAAGGCAAGCAGGAAATCGAGACCTACCGCGGCAGCAGCGTGGCTGATTTAATCGGCGGTATGGCAGGCGTGTTCAGCGGTGACGCGCGCAACAGCGGCGCGCTCGATCCCAACATACGCGGCATTCAAGGCGAAGGCAAAGTGCCGGTAACGGTAGACGGCACGGAACAGGCAATCAGCGTATGGCGAGGATTTGAAGGCATATCCAACCGCAACTACATCGACCCGAACCTTATCAGCAGCGTGTATGTGGAAAAAGGCGCATCGGCAAACCGCGACATCCGCACCGGCATAGGCGGTTCGGTCAGCATGAAAACGCTGGAAATCGACGACATCGTGCCGAAAGACCAGAAATTCGGCATGGAAGTCAAAATGGAAACCGGCAACAATACCATCAAACAGCGCGAATACGCCCACGCCGAAACTTGGGGTACGGACTACCGCCGTTATCCCAAACCCTATTCTTTTGACCGCATGGAATGGGCGATTATGCTGGATGATAGCGACCGTCAAAAACAACGCTTCGGCGGGCGAGGAAAATTATTTAAAGACAACGCCTTCCGTATTTCAGCCGGTATGCGCGGCGAAGTGTTTGACGGCTTGATTGCCTACGCATGGCGCGACAAGGGCAATTACTTTGCCGGCAGCAAGGGGGCGGAACGCTACGGCTACCTCCCCAATGCCAGCTCCATGACCGAGGAAGAATTTACCAAAAAAGTTACGGATATTCAGGAATATACCGCCAATGTCGGTACGTATTACCATCCATCCGGCGAAGTGGCCAACACATCCCTGAATATGCGTTCGTGGCTGGGCAAAGGCACGCTCAAACTGCCCGACAACCAAAAAATACAGCTCGGCATACGCCATACCAACACCCGTTTCGGCGAAATCATGCCGTACAGCATCCTCTTCGGCAACATCGGCGGCAGCAAACTCAAATCCGACGGCTCCGCCCAAACCGATATGAGTAAGCTCACCAAAGGCACGCTGATGGCGGAATGGCCGCAGGCATGGGTGAAGCAGACCGCCGTCAACCTCGACTACACATGGAAACCCGAAAACAACCGCTGGATAGATTTGAAGGCGGGGATTTGGGGGACGTTTAACAATTCGCAAACCAATTCCACCGGCGGCTATCCCGCATCCACCCTGTTTCTCGACAAAATATTCAACGAAAAATACGCCGAAGACTGGTATTACAAAGGCAAAGAACCCGAATGGGACAAACTGCCGCCCAACACCAACAACCGTTTTACCGTCTTCAACGCTGCCGCCTACCGCGCCAAAAACAACCGCTTGGGCATCAATTTGTCCAACCGCATGAAGCTGGCCGATACACTCGAACTGACCCTGACGGGCGATTACCAACGCGAAAAACTCAAAGGCAGCAGCGACACCAGCTGGATACTCGCCCTGCCGCACGACGAATACCGCAAACTAGTGTGGGACGACCCCGAAACCACTTTAAACTCCAACTTCGCCATGACCATGCCGCGCCAAGGAAAACGCAATGAATGGAATGTCGGCTTCAACTTCAAATACGAACCGACGCCGTGGCTGACACTGAACGCCGGCGGCCGCTATACCGACTACCGCATGACCGATACCTTCGTCCGCGATTATCTGTCCAAACACCGCGACCGCTTGGAAGCAGAAGGCGAATTTAACGTATTGTCTGAAAACAGCCGCAATGTCGCTGCCATCGGCAGCAGACTGGCCACTCCGGAAGAATACCGTGCCCGCATGGATTTGAAAGCCAGATATGAAGCCGCATTGAAAGCCTATGAAGAAAGCCCCGAAGTGGTGCGTACGCAAGCGGCATGGGATGCATACGACCAAAAATTTTGGGCATGGATAAACACCCTGCCCGTACCCGATTACGCCTGGGCGTTGGAAAATATGCCCGAAGAAACGGAAAGGCGGAAAAGCGGCTACCCTGATTTCATCCCATGGCCGCAAGAGCTGACCGATTTAAGCGAAGAATACAACAATTCAACCACACTGCCCGCCAATATAGAACAGGGCTATATGCCGCTTACCGACTGCACGACAGACCCCGCGGCAGGAAACTGCATTTATTGGAAAAACGGCGAAAACCCCGTTTCAGACGGCCGTCTGAAACAATTTGCCGAAAAAGGCATCAATCAAGCCACTGGAGAAGTCGAAAACAAATACCAAGGCGGCACATTAATCGGTGCAAAAAGCCCCGTTGCCGAATACCGGCACCTGACCGAAGAAGAACTGCGCAACTCATGGAAAAAAAGCGGCCACGCCTTCGCCCCCATGTTCTCCGCCACCGTCAAACTCGGCGACTACACTCGCCTGTTTGCCCGTTACACCGAATTCAAACGCTTCCCCAGCATGTATGAAGGCACATTCGGTTTCGGCAACCACAGCATCGCCAAGCTGTTCAGCATCCCCTTCGACCGCACCCGCTACCCGCTCAAACCCGAACATGCCAAAAACTGGGAAATCTCCCTCAGCCACGACTTCACCCGCCTGCTACCCAAAATGCGTTACGCGGACGTGCGGCTGACCTACTTCCACAACAAAACCCACAACGTCATCGACCGCAACTATACCACCTGGCAAATCAGCAATTACGACAAACAAGTCATCAGCGGACTGGAACTCCAAACCCGCTTCGACAACGGCAGAGTATTCGGCGACCTTTCCGTCGTGCGCAACATGAAAAACGAAGTCTGCGACCGCCGCGCCATCGAGCAGCAATATGATGTAGACCAATACGTCTCGCACGGCCGCACCTTCCCCGTACCTTACTGTCAAAACGGCGGTTTCGCCAGCGGTTGGCTGATCAACCGCATCCAGCCGCGCTGGTCGGTCGTTGCCAACCTCGGCGGCAGGTTCCTAAACGAAAAACTCGAAATCGGTTCGCGCCTGACCTTCCACAGCCGCGTTGAAGACAAACAACAGCCGTCCGCCCGCTGGCGCGAATACTACCTGCAACGTGACGGCGCAAACAGCAAAGCTTTCAACAGCGACAACAGCAACGCCAACTGGCAGCCCGTTACTGTCGTGGATGCCTATGTGCGTTACAAATTCAGCAAACATTTCAGCGCAGAGCTAACGGGCAGCAACCTGACCGACCGCTATTACCTCGACCCCATGAGCCGCTCCTATATGCCCGCCCCAGGCCGTACCCTGCGCATCGGTTTGACAGGGAAATGGTAATTTCTTCTAACAGAAAATAGCCTCTTTGCGTACTGGCAAAACATTAAGGTCGTCTGAAACACAATTTTCAGACGACCTTTGAACCAGCTCTATTTTTAAGAAGCCAATACGCGCGGGAACAGGATTTCATTTTCCAAATGGATATGGTTGGTCAAATCGTCCACCATTTCGCGTGCCAACGTATACAGACGCGTCCAGCTTCCGCAGGCGTTTTCGGGAACGGTCAGATTATTGGTCAATTCAAGCAGCTTGGCTACGGCTTGGTCGTGTTCCTCATGCTCGTGCATCATCACACTAATGGGCATTGCCGCTCCGCGACCGACGCCTTGTTTAATCATCGGAAACAGCATGCGCTCTTCCTTCATCATGTGCATCAGCAGTTCGTTTTGCATATAGGCAAGCAACCCCGGCACTTCAGCCGGAAAACTGTCGGCATGAACTTCCGCGACTTTTTGAGCCAACGGAACCAGCTCTTCAAATTGCCCGCGGTGTACATCATGGTAGCGTTGCAGGATATGGTCGATGGTTGCACCAAACGGCGCGGTTTCCCATACGGTAAAATCAGTCATGGCAGTATCCTTGGATTTGTATCAGGCCGGCGTATTCAGACGACCTTTTTAAAGATGGATTTTTTATGAATGTATATAACGGAGTGAAGGATACACCTGCAAAACTGATTTGTATAGATGGAGCCGAAATGTATAACAAATTGAGAATAAAAGTAATTTCTTTTCTGAAGAGAGACTGAAGCAGCTTGCCGCCTGAATTGAAGGCAAGAAAAAAGCCCGTCTTAATTAAGACGGGCTTTTTGGAATCTGGCAGAGAGGAAGGGATTCGAACCCTCGATACGCTATTCACGTATACACGCTTTCCAGGCGTGCGACTTAAACCACTCATCCACCTCTCTGTGGAATCAAACATATTCGTTGCCTGATATTGTAGCTTAATCAGACAAATAAATCTATTCAATAAAAAATCCGGATAAGCCGGATAATTGATTTGGTGCCCAGGAGAAGACTCGAACTTCCACACCCGTGAGGATACTAGCACCTGAAGCTAGCGCGTCTACCAATTCCGCCACCTGGGCAATCAGGATGGAGATAAGCAAAGCGGCGACCAAAAGGTTTGGTGCCCAGGAGAAGACTCGAACTTCCACGCCCGTGAGGACACTAGCACCTGAAGCTAGCGCGTCTACCAATTCCGCCACCTGGGCTTTGCTTTATTTCCTGTTTTGCGTTACAGTGATTGACTATTTCGCAAAGAAGCGGTCATTATATATTTTAGAAAAAGAATGTCAACCAATAAAATGAACAAAAATATTAAATCTTTAAATTTACGAGAAAAAGACCCGTTTTTGAAACGGGAGAAACAACGTTACGAACATCCGCTGCCAAGCAGGGAGTGGATCATTGAATTATTGGAGCAAAAAGGCGTGCCGTCGAAAATCGAAGTCTTGGCACGCGAGTTGTCGATTACGGAAGAAGAGTACGAATTTTTTGAACGTCGTCTGAAAGCGATGGCGCGGGACGGTCAGGTTTTAATCAACCGCCGCGGTGCGGTTTGCGCGGCGGACAAATTGGATTTGGTCAAATGCCGTGTCGAGGCGCACAAAGACGGCTTTGGCTTCGCCGTACCGCTCACGCCCACCAAAGACGGCGATTTTGTCTTATATGAACGCCAAATGCGCGGCATCATGCACGGCGACATCGTGACCGTCCGTCCTGCCGGCATCGACCGCAAAGGCCGCCGCGAAGGAACGGTTTTAGATATTGTCGAACGCGCGCAAAGCAAAGTGGTCGGGCGTTTCTATATGGATCGCGGCGTAGCGATTTTGGAAGCGGAAGACAAACGCCTGAACCAAAGCATCGTTTTAGAACCTGACAGCGTCGCGCATTTCAAACCCGAATCCGGTCAGGTCATCGTCGGCGAAATCGAGACTTATCCCGAGCAAAACCGCCCTGCCGTGGCGAAAATCATCGAAGTATTAGGCGATTATGCCGACAGCGGTATGGAAATCGAAATCGCCGTGCGCAAACACCATTTGCCGCACCAATTCAGCGAAGCGTGTGCCAAAGCTGCGAAAAAAATCCCCGACCATGTTCGCAAAAGCGATTTGAAAGGCCGCGTCGATTTGCGCGATTTACCTTTGGTAACCATAGACGGCGAAACGGCGCGCGATTTCGACGATGCCGTGTTTGCCGAAAAAATCGGACGCAATTACCGTTTGGTCGTGGCGATTGCCGATGTCAGCCATTATGTCCGCCCCGATGACGCTATCGACACGGACGCGCAGGAACGCAGCACCAGCGTTTACTTCCCGCGCCGCGTGATTCCCATGCTGCCGGAAAACCTGTCGAACGGCATCTGCTCGCTCAATCCCGATGTCGAGCGTTTGTGCATGGTGTGCGACATGGTCATCACTTACGCGGGCAATATTAAAGAATACCGCTTCTACCCTGCGGTTATGCGTTCCCATGCCCGTCTGACGTACAACCAAGTCTGGGATTGGATTTCAGACGACCTCGACCATCCGCACAAAGCCCAAATCGACACCCTCTACAAACTCTTCAAAATCCTTCAGAAAAAACGCTTCGAACGCGGTGCGGTGGAGTTTGAAAGCGTCGAAACCCAAATGCTTTTCGACGACAACGGCAAAATCGAAAAAATCGTACCCGTTGTCCGCAACGACGCCCACAAACTGATTGAAGAGTGCATGTTGGCGGCGAACGTTTGCGCGGCAGAGTTCCTGATGAAAAACAAACACACCGCCCTCTTCCGCAACCACTTAGGCCCGACACCCGAAAAACTCGCCACCCTGCGCGAGCAGCTCAGCTTACTGGGTTTGCAACTGGGCGGCGGCGACAACCCGACACCGAAAGACTATGCCGCGCTTGCCGAACAATTCAAAGACAGACCCGATGCCGAATTGCTGCAAGTCATGATGCTGCGCTCCATGCAGCAGGCAGTTTACGAACCGCATTGCGACGGACACTTCGGCCTTGCCTACGAAGCATACGCCCACTTCACCTCCCCCATCCGCCGCTATCCCGACCTGACCGTACACCGCGCCATCAAAGCCGTGTTGAACCAGCAAACCTACACGCCAAGCAAAAGCTGGCAGGCTTTGGGCGTACATACCTCGTTCTGCGAACGCCGCGCCGACGATGCCAGCCGTGACGTGGAAAACTGGCTGAAAACCTATTACATGCGCGATAAAGTCGGCGAAATATTCGAAGGCAAAATCTCCGGCATGACCAACTTCGGCCTCTTCGTTACCTTGGACGGCATCCACATCGACGGCTTGGTACACATCAGCGATTTGGGCGAAGACTATTTCAACTTCCGCCCCGAAATCATGGCGATAGAAGGCGAACGCAGCGGCATCCGTTTCAACATGGGCGACAAAGTCAGCGTCCGAGTAGCGCGCGCCGATTTGGACACCAGCAAAATCGACCTGACCTTGATCAGCGGCGGAAGCAGCGACAAAAAACGCCGCACCAAAACCACCGCCCAAACCGGCTCGAAAACTAAGCACAAACTGACGGCGAAAGAAATCGACGACGCGATGAAAACGCCTGTAAAACAGGAAAAACCCGCCGCCAAACGCCGCAGCAAAGCCCAACCGGAAAGCGCAGCAACGTCGTCTGAAAACGGCAAAAAGAAAACCGCCAAAGCCAAAACGGCAACGGAAAAAGCCAAACGCAAAGACAAGAAGCCAAGCAAAAGCGTGAAAATCAAGGTGAAAACCTCGGATACCGCGCCAACCAAGCGCAAAGGCAGAAGCAAGGCTAAATAGTTTGTCTTTTGGCTAACTTCAAAAGCCGTTTAACGGACAGGTGCGATAAAAAACGGCGGTTGTTCATCATCTACATTTCTACATAACCACCGTTCCATTTCGCCTTAATCCGAGACCCAAAAGGTCGTCTGAAAACCTGTTGCCAAGTTTTC
>NZ_KV800950.1:7988-26925 GCF_001810355.1 Neisseria sp. HMSC074B07
GTCTGAAAACCTGTTGCCAAGTTTTCAGACGACCTTGCTTCATTTGTTCATCAGGTAAATTGTTATTTCACCTTAGTCGCCATCAACGTATGCAACCGGCGGTTGTCGGCGCGGGCGACGGTAAACTGCAAACCGCCGATAACGACTTTTTCGCCGCGCACGGGCAGGTGTCCCAATTCCTGAATGACCAGCCCGCCGATGCTGTCGGCTTCTTCGCTACTGTAATCCGTGCCAAAAAAGGCGTTGATGTCTTCGATTTCGGTTACGGCATTGATACGCCAACGTTCGGTGGAAACGGCGTGGATATTGTCCGCGCTTTCGTCTTCGTCAAACTCGTCTTCGATGTCGCCGACGATTTGCTCGATGATGTCTTCAAAAGTTACCAGACCCGACGTGCCGCCGTATTCGTCGATAACGATTGCCATGTGGTTGCGCTGCTCGCGGAATTCTTTCAAAAGCGCGTTCAGCGATTTGCCTTCGGGTACGAAAACGGCAGGACGAAGGATGGCTTTGAGGTTGAACTGCTCGGGATTGAACATGTATTTGAGCAGATCTTTGGCATGCAGGATGCCGAGTACTTCGTCTTTATCTTCGCCGATGACGGGGAAACGGGAATGGGCGGTTTCGATGACGTAGGCAGTGATGCGCTCGATGCTGTCGTTTTCTTTCAAAACGTTCATGTGGCTGCGGGTAATCATGGCATCGCGCACTTCCAAATCGGCAAAGTCGAGGACTTTTTCCAGCCGCAAAAGTGTATCCGCGTCAAACACTTCCTGCTCGTGCGCCTGCCGCAGCAGGCTGAGTACGTCTTCGGCGGAATCGGGTTCGCCGGCAAGTCGGGAAATCAAACGTTCGAAAAATGTCGGTTTCGACCGGGTATCGTCCATTTCAGTATTCGTCCTCTTGGTAGGGGTTGGGATAACCTGCCGCCTGCATCAGGCGGATTTCGAGCGCCTCCATTTCTTCGGCATCTGCCTCTTCGATGTGGTCGTAGCCCATCAGGTGCAATGTGCCGTGCATGGTCAGGTGGGCAAAGTGCTGCTCGGCGGTTTTACCCTGCTCAACTGCTTCTTTCAATACGACTTGCGGGCAGATGATCAAATCGCCGCAAAGCTCGTCTGAAAACTGATCGGGCAGGATTTCGCCTTCGTTCAAGGCAAAACTCAACACATTGGTGGCGTAGTCTTTGCCGCGGTAATCGCGGTTGTAGGCGCGGGCTTCTTCTTCGTCCAGCAGAATCAGGCTGATGTCGGCGCGGCGGTATTCGTTTTTCAACGCCGCCCATGCCCAGCGGTAGAAATCGCGTTCGCTCGGAAGATTGGCGGCGGTTGAGGCGTTTTCAAAATTCAGGCAGAAACGTTGCCGCTGCAACGATAAGAAGGGATATTTTTTGGCGCGTTTCATGCTGTAAGCTGTTGGGTTTAAAATGTTTTTAGAGAATAAGTTTTATTTTACGGCAGTATGGACTACCATCATGCTGACAGACCCTGTATTCCGTTTCTTGCGGTCTGTCGAAATCGGCATTTCAATGCCGGTACACATTATAGTTTATTTCGTTGCAACAGATATAGTGCAACGGCTTCTCTGACAGCTTCGTAGCGGAATACCTTTATCAACCACGGTAATTGCAAATGAACAAATTTCTTTTCCCCATCCTGATTGCCCTGACAGCCTGCTCCCCGCAAAACAAAATCGAAACGTCGGCTGCCAAACCGACGGAAACGACGACAGAAAAAAGCAGCGGCGATACGGTCAAAATGACAGGAACAGTCCATTATTCGCTCGAACAGGCTGAATTTACCGCCGACGGAAAAACCTATTTCATCAACGGAGGCGAAAGCCTGATGGACCAAGTAGAAAAAAACCGCCTGAGTTCCGGCTCATATAACGTTACCCTGAACAATGTCTGCATTCAGGGAAAAGTGCTGACCAAAGAACAAAACCAAGGCAACGGATTCGGCCCCTTGGGCAAGTACAGTCAGGCGGTTAGCGTAGAAAGTTTGTGTTAGACTGTCGAACTTCCCGCCTCATGAATTAGAAAATCAGAAACTGCAAATGAACCCGAAAAAACTCGTTATCGCCAGCCGCGAAAGCCTGCTTGCCATGTGGCAGGCAAAACATATCCAAGGTCGTCTGAAAACCCTATATCCCGACTGCGAAGTCGAAATCTTGGGCATGACCACGCGAGGCGACCAGATTTTGGACAAAACCCTGTCGAAAATCGGCGGCAAAGGCCTGTTTATCAAAGAGTTGGAACAAGCCTTGCAAGACGGACGCGCCGATTTAGCCGTGCATTCAATTAAAGACGTGCCGATGGATTTGCCCGAAGGCTTCGCCCTTGCCGCCATCGGCGAGCGCGCCAATCCGTTTGACGCGTTCGTATCCAACCAATACGCGCGTTTGGAAGAAATGCCCAAAGGCGCCGTCGTCGGCACATCCAGCCTGCGCCGCGAAGCCCAGTTGCGCGCCCGATATCCGCACTTAGTCATCAAACCCCTGCGCGGCAACGTGCAAACCCGCCTGTCCAAACTCGACAACGGCGAATACGATGCCATCATCCTCGCCGCCGCCGGATTGCAGCGTTTGGAACTGGACGAACGCATCCGCCTGATTCTCTCCGAAGCCGACAGCCTGCCCGCTGCCGGACAAGGCGCGTTGGGCATCGAAATCGCCGCACACCGCACTGACCTTCTTGACGTATTGAAACCCTTAAACCACGATGTCACACACGCCTGCGTTACCGCCGAACGCGCCCTCGCCCGCGCTTTGGGCGGAAGCTGCCAAGTCCCGCTTGCCGCGTATTGCACCGAAGAAGACGGCCTGCTCACCCTGCGCGGACTGGTCGGACACCCCGACGGCTCGGTAATCTTGCAGGCAGACGCGCAAGCCCCCGCCGCCTACGCCGACGCGCTCGGACGCGCGGCCGCCAAAAAGCTGGCGGACGACGGCGCGCAGGAATTGATTGAAGCCGTTTTGAAAGAACAAGCCGAATAAATCGGTTCGCAAGAAAAGGTCGTCTGAAAACTGTATTTTGGTTTTCAGACGACCTTCTTTTGATTCCTGATTCCTTTCCATTTACATCTATATTTGAAAACTATCGATGTAATTAAATAATTATATAAATCTAATCAATTTCTTGGCCGTTTATAACTATTGGTTTTATCAAAATAATTATCAGGTCTTTCAACTTTGGGATTTGTTTCCCTACTATGCCCTCCATCTTTTGACAAATCGCAAATAAAAAGGAAACCAATATGGCACGCTTAACCGTACACACCGTCGAAACCGCTCCCGAAGCAGCAAAACCCCGCGTCGAAGCCGCGCTGAAAAACAACGGCTTTATCCCCAACCTCATCGGCGTATTGGCAAACGCGCCCGAAGCGTTGGCGTTCTATCAAGAAGTCGGCAAACTGAACGCCGCCAACAGCCTGACTCCCGGTGAAGTCGAAGTCATCCAAATCATCGCCGCCCGCACTAACGAATGCGGTTTCTGCGTGGCAGGCCACACCAAACTGGCAACCCTGAAAAAACTCCTGTCCGAGCAATCCATCAAAGCCGCGCGCGCGTTGGCGGCGGGCGAATTTGACGATGCCAAACTGGGCGCGCTCGCTGCGTTCACCCAAGCCGTGATGGCGAAAAAAGGCGCGGTATCTGATGCCGAACTCAAAGCCTTCTTCGATGCAGGCTACAACCAACAGCAGGCTGTCGAAGTCGTAATGGGCGTTGCCTTAGCGACTTTGTGCAACTACGTCAACAACGTCGCGCAAACAGAAATCAACCCTGAATTGCAGGCATTCGCCTGATTCTGACCCAAGGTCGTCTGAAAAGCGGCGGCAAAACCGTTTGCCCGTTTTCAGACGACCTTTTTCAAGAATGCCGTCCCTGTAACGGACTGCTTCCCCTTTCAAACGGAACGCCCTTCCCGCGCCGTCTTCACCCATTTTCAAGGATAAGATCATGAACCGTGAAACCTTATTGTCTCAAGTTTCCGAACTCGTCAAAGCCAAACTCAAACCCTTAGTGGACGAAATCGACCGCAATGGTTTGTATCCCGAAGATTTTATGCGCGAACTCGGCGCCATCGGCGGATTCGGCGCAGTCGGTACGGAAGCGGAAGGTGGCAACGGCTTGGGTTTGGCGACGCAAATCGCCGTCTTGCGCGAAGTCGGCAAAGAATGCGGCGCGACCTCGTTCAGCGCATGGTGTCAGGCGGCTTGCGCGTGGTATCTGCACCAGACGCCCAACCAAGCCGTCAAAGACAAATACCTCGCCGACATCCTGCAAGGCAAAGTATTGGCGGGTACGGGCATGTCCAATACCGTCAAACACCTCGCCGGCATTGAAAAACACAACCTTCAAGCCGAGCGCGTGGACGGCGGCTACAAAGTCAACGGCGCGCTGCCGTGGGTATCCAACATCGGCGAAGACCACATCTGGGCAAATACCGCCCAAATCGGCGACGGCTACGTCATGTTCATCACCGGCGGACAATGGGAAGGCGTGACCCTACAAGCCTGCCCCGAATTTTGTGCCCTCGAAGGCACGCGCACGTTCAGCCTGAACTTCAAAGACGTATTCATCCCTGACGAAGACGTGATTGCCGCGCCCGAACAGTTCTCCGACTACATCGCCTCCATCAAGTCCGGCTTTATCCTGCTACAAATCGGCATCGGCGCAGGCGTGATCGACGGCAGCCTCGGCATCATCCGCATCGCCAACGTTGTCAACGCCGAGGTCAACAGCTATCTCGACGACAGCTACGACAGCCTCAAAGCCGCCTTGGACGAAGCATGGCAAACCACCGAACGACTGGCAGACTTGGCTTGGAACAACACGCCCGACAACCTCGCCACGCTGAAACTGCGCGCCGCCGCCGCCGAGCTGACGCTTGCCGCAGCCCAATCCGCCGCCTTACACGCCGGCGCCAAAGGCTACCTCATGCGCAGCCCCGCCCAACGCCGCGTCCGCGAAGCCATGTTCGTCGCCATCGTTACCCCCGCGTTGAAACACTTGCGCAAAGAAATCGCGGCGCTGGAAGCAGCATAAGGGTTGAAACAGACCAACAAGGGGTCGTCTGAAAACCTTTTACCGACCGTTTTCAGACGATCTCAACCATCAGAAGGAACACACCATGGCACAATACATGTGCGGCCCCTGCGGCTGGATTTACGACGAAGACCTCGGTGACCCCGAACACGGCATCGCCCCCGGCACCAAATTCGATGACATCCCCGACGATTGGAAATGCCCCGAATGCGGCGTGGGCAAAGAAGACTTTTATCTGCTGGACTTCGTGATATAGCTTTATATAGTGGATTAAATTTAAATCAGGACAAGGCCGAGGCAACGCCGTACTGGTTTAAAGTTAAGCCACTATACAAACTAAAAAGGTCGTCTGAAAACGTTGAGTCAAACGGTTTCAGACGACCTTTTTGATTTTGTGATAACGCGGCTGCGATTAATCGTTTTCATCCCGCCAGCGTTTGAACACCAGCGAAGTATTCACGCCGCCGAAAGCGAAATTGTTGCTGACCACATAATTCGTTTCGATTTCGCGGCCGCCGCTCAAAATATAGTCCACCTTGCCGCAGCGCGGGTCGATGTCGTGCAGATTGACGGTCGGGGCAAACCAGCCGCTGTTCATCATTTCAATGGTAAACCACGCTTCCAGCGCACCGCACGCGCCGAGCGTATGGCCGAGATAGCTTTTTTGCGAACTCATGGGAATGAATCCGAACACGGCTTCGGTCGCCAACGTTTCGGCGATGTCGCCTTTTTCGGTCGCCGTACCGTGGCCGCTGACGTAGCCGACTTTATCAGGCGTAATGCCTGCGTCTTGCAGCGCGAGTTCCATACATTTCTGCATGGTTTCTTTTTGCGGCTGGGTAACGTGGCTGCCGTCGCTGTTGGCGCCGTAGCCGACGAGTTCGGCATAGATTTTCGCACCGCGCCGTTTGGCGTGTTCCAATTCTTCCAACACAAAAATCCCTGCGCCTTCGCCGATGACCAAGCCGTCACGTCCGCTGTCGTAAGGACGCGGGGTTAGTTCGGGTTCGCCGTTGCGGCGGCTGGCGGCATAAAGCGAGTCAAAGACATAAACTTCGGACGGACAAAATTCTTCGCCGCCGCCCGCCAGCATCATGTCTATCATGCCGTATTTGATGGCTTCGTAAGCATAGCCTATGCCTTGACTGCCGGACGAACACGCGCTCGATGTCGGGATAATTCGCCCTTTCAATCCGAAAAAGATGCCGATATTGGCGGCGGTCGTATGCGGCATCATGCGCACATAAGTATTGGCGTTGAAATTGCGCGATGTACCCGTAGTCAGAAGTTCGCCCATATCGCCGATGTCTTTGGTACTGCCGACGGACGAACCGCACGCCACGCCCATGCGTCCGTCGGTAATGCTTTCGTCTCCAAGCAAACCTGCGTCCATCAGGGCCTGCTCCGCCGCATCGACACACAGATGCGACACGCGCCCCATGCTTCTGAGCTGCTTGCGCGTCCAATGTTCGGGCGGGGTGTAGCCTTCAATCGGCGCACCCAGTTGCGCTTCCAATTCGGGGAAACGTTCGCGCCAATCCATGTATTTGACGGCATTTTTTTCGGCTTTAAACGCCGCCTGTATACTTTGCCAATCGCGGCCGAAGGCGGTAATGCCGCCTATGCCCGTTACTACGACTCTTCTGGTATTCAACACAAACCTCCGTTCACCGCAATCACTTGACGCGTGATGTACGCCGCTTTTTCATCCATCAGGAAGCGCACCGCATGCGCCACTTCTTCCGGCAGCCCCATACGCGCGGCGGGGACGGCTTTCAAAATTTCTTCGACGGGTACATTTTCATCGACGATGTCCGTATCGATTAAGCCCGGCGCCACGCAGTTGACAGTGATTTTGCGTTTCGCCAGTTCGACCGCCAAGGCTTTCGCCGCGCCGATCAAGCCCGCCTTGGACGCGCTGTAATTGACCTGCCCGCGGTTGCCCGTCAAGCCGGACACCGACGCCATGCACACAATCCGTCCGGCTTTGCGGCGGCGTATCATCGGCATGGTCAACGGGTGCAACACATTATAAAAACCGTCCAAATTGGTTCGCAGCACCAAATCCCAGTCGTCGTCTGAAAACGCGGGGAAGGCATTGTCGCGCGTCAGTCCGGCGTTCAACACCACGCCGTAATACGCGCCGTTTGCTTCGATGTCGGCAGTCAAAATATCGCGGCAGGCTGCACGGTCGGACACGTCAAACTGCAACACCCTCGCCTGTCTGCCCAAAGCGCGGATTTCTTCCGCCACGGCTTCGGCTTCATCGCGGCGGCTGCGGCAATGGACGACGATATCAAAGCCGTCCTCAGCCAAACCGAGTGCGACGGCTTTGCCTATGCCCCGGTTGGAGCCGGTAATCAAGATGGTTTCGCTCATAATGTTTCCTATTGGTTGGCGCGGTCTGCTTATTAGTCATCATCTGGACAGAGAAGGCTGTTTTCAGACGACCTTTCCGTCTTTCGGACTGTACACGTTCAACGAGGCTTTTGCCACCAGCCCGTCCGCGGGCAGCTTGGCGCGGGCATCTTCAGGTGCATCCGTCCAATACAGCTCGCAATCGAATACGCCCATGCCGCCCGGGTCCTGTATCGACAGATTGGCGACCACCTTCATCTGCGTTCCGACGGGCAGGCTGTCGGCAAACAATTCCAGCTTGCGCGTTCCCAGCAAAAAGCCAAGCCGCACCGGTTCACCCGCTTCCAAAGCCTGTATGCCCGCAAACGCACCTATACCCTGCGCCATGATTTCCATCAGTGATGTCGCCGGCAATGCCCCGTCAACCAACAAGATGTGTTTTTCCCCCACAGCGGCTTGGGCGCAAACGTGTTTCGGGCTGTATTCCGTCACACAATCAAGCAACACCATATGGCCGCTGTGTGGCAATAAAGAAGCAACATCATGAATGGGGCAAATTAAATTTACAGTCATAAAGGTCGTCTGAAAACAGAATACGTTAGAATATCGCGATTATATCAGACCCTAGAATGTGTTAAGCTATTTCGTTAAAATACATCACAATGTAAACTTTTGAAAACCATCATGTCATCCAACATTTGCCGTTTTTCTTTCAATATCGCCGCTTGGCACGCCTCAAGCAGTAAAATCGCCACGCCCGAACAATGGCGGCAATGGGCTTCCGGCGCATTAGACGCCGACGGGCTGCCCGACCACAAACCCGCGCTTGCCTTCCTGCCCGCCCTGCAGCGCCGCCGTTTGGGCAAAGCCGCGCGCCTGATTTGCGACGCCTCGTGGGAATTGGCGGAACAATACCCCGGCAGTCCGTTGGTTTACGCCTCGCATGATGGAGAAATCAACCGCAGTTTCGAATTATGGCTGGGACTGTTGCAAACCGACAGCGTTTCACCGACCTCCTTCGGACTGTCCGTCCACAACGCTCCCGCCGGACAATGGTCCATGCTGCGCGGCGACATGAGCGAACACACCGCCCTCGCCGCCGGCAGCGACAATTTCGAAACCACTTTGGCAGAAGCCTATGCCCTGCTGCAAGACGGCGCACCATCCGTGTTGGTTTTAATCGCCGACGATCCTTTGTCCGATGACTACCCTGTCCACGCCACACGCGCCCCGTTTGCCTACGCCCTTTCGCTTGTACTGACGCAGGGAGACAGCTACACACTCAGCCTCGATGTCGACGACACGTCGTCTGAAAATCCGTCCGACCTGCTGTCAGCCGATTACTGGGGCGCGCTCGACTGGGTCCGTTTCTTACTTTCAGACGACCTTTCGGCAGAATGGCAACATGAAAAACGCCGATGGACATGGCGCAAAAAACCATGAAAACCCTAGACTACTGCCGCCGTTTCTTCGCCACCCTGTTCGGCTTCATCCTCTTCGGCGTTGCAGGCGTATTGTTCAAAATCGCGCTTTTGCCCTACACGCTCAAATCCACCAAAGGCGACATCAAACGCCAGCTTGAAGCGCGGCGCATGATAGGGAAAGTCTGGCGCTTTTTCGTCGGCTATCTGCAATGGTCGGGCGTATTGAGCGTCCGTTTCAACGGCTTGGAAAAACTCGGCAGACCGGGGCAGCTCGTCCTTGCCAACCATCCCTCGCTGCTGGATGTCGTCTTGATGGTCAGCCACTTCCCCGACCCGAACGTGCTGGTCAAAAAAGACCTGTTGAACAACCCCAGCATGAAGAGCCAGATCATCGCTTCCGGCTACATCCCCAACGACGAAAGCATGGAAATGTTGGAAGAAATCGACGCCGTGTTCAAAAGCGGGCAAAGTATGCTGATTTTCCCCGAGGGCACGCGCACAGGCTGGGACGGACAGGTTAAAATGCACCGTGGCGCGGTATCGCTCGGTTTGCGCAGCGCATCGGTCATCACCCCCGTGTGCATCAAAATGACGCCGCCCAATTTCAAAAAAGGCCAGCCTTGGTACAAAATACCGCCGCACAAAATCCATTATGAAATCACCGTCGGCGACGACATCCTGCCCGAAGAATGGCTGGCGGAAAAACCCCTACCCATCGCCGCAAGGCGTTTAAACGAATACCTTCAAGACTATTTCACAAGGAAAACCACATGAATAACTTAGAAAACCAAATCAAAGAATTGATCATCGACAGCTTGGGGCTGGAAGACATCACCCCTGCCGACATCGGCAGCGAAGACCCGCTCTTCGGCGACGAAGGCTTGGGTCTGGATTCAGTCGACGCGCTGGAACTCGGCTTGGCAGTGCAAAAAACCTTCGGCTTCCAGCTCGACGGCGAAAACGACAACCTGCGCGAAAACTTCGCCAACGTCAAAACACTGGCAGAATTCGTCAAAAGCCGTCAAGCATAAAGGAGAAGCGATATGACCGAACAAGAAGTACGCACCCTTCTGACCGATGCACTGGTCAACCTGTTTGAAATCGAACCCGAGCGCATCAAACCCGAGACCAACCTCTACGAAGATTTGGAAATCGACAGCATCGACGCCATCGACCTCATCGACCACATCAAACGCGAAACCGGCCGCAAACTGCAAGCCGAAGACTTCCGCAACGTGCGCACCGTAGAAGACGTGGTTCAGGCGGTTTTGAAAGTACAAGCACAAGATTCCTGATTCTGATTTTAATCGGCATATTTTCAGACGGCCTTGTCA
Organism: Neisseria sp. HMSC074B07; assembly: GCF_001810355.1. NCBI lineage: Bacteria > Pseudomonadati > Pseudomonadota > Betaproteobacteria > Neisseriales > Neisseriaceae > Neisseria > Neisseria sp. HMSC074B07. The sequence continues at coordinate 18,151 of NZ_KV800950.1, forward strand.
ATCGGCAAGGTCGTCTGAACATCAATAATAACCATGAAAACATTAGGAAAACTCCTGCTGACCCTCGCCAGCCTCGCCTATCCACTCCTATGGTATTACGGCAGGGAAAACGGCGCGTTTTTCTGGCTTGCCGCCGCCATGTGCGTCCTGTGGCTGATACGCGCCGCCATGCCGCAAACCACAGCCCAACGCATTACGGCGATTATCCTTGCCGCCTTTTTCGCCGCCGTACTGATTTTCAGACGACCCGATTCGATGTATTGGTATCCCGTCGCCGTCAACGCGCTGATGCTTGCCGTTTTCGGCGGCAGCCTGTTTGCCAAACAAACCGTCATCGAACGCCTCGCCCGACTGCAACACCCCGACCTTCCCCCCGAAGGCGTGCGCCACACCCGCCGCGTTACGCAAATCTGGTGCGGCTTTTTCATCCTCAACGGCGCAACCGCCGCCATTCTGGCAGGCTTGCAATATTACGACTGGTGGGCGGCTTATACCGGCATCGTGTCGTATGTGTTAATGGGGCTTTTGTTTGCCGGAGAGTGGGTGTATCGGAAAGCCGTATTGAAGGTGTAGGTCGTCTGAAAACACATCAATCATTAATCATTTCATGTCAATGGAAAATACTGCTTCAATGTGGAAACTGGAAGACAAGTTTACTGGAGGAACGAATAAAACCAATTGAAGATTTTTAATCTCGAGAGGAAAAAATGAAAACCATAGATATAATTATTAAATATATTAATGATAAAACTTCGACCTATAAAATTTTAAGAGAATATACTCCACTCTCTTTATCCGAAATAAAATCCAGAATAGAAAACCATGATGCAGTAATAGCAGTAAATGATTTAAAACTAGATGAGTTAAAGAAAGTTAGAGAGATAATTCGTAGTTTAAATAACATAGGGACAGAAGTTGTTATACAAGATGTCACAGGTACTATAACGTTAAAAACATTGGAAAATATTATTTCTAGCTATGAAGATATAGCAGCAGATACTGAAAAATTAGATGCACTTATGTTTAGTGATGAACAATAAAATATATAAAAAAATAAAATTAGATAATCACACTATTATCGTGAACTTATAAATAAACAGTTTCTTTGGAATGTAGGGTAGTTCACAATTTTTTATTGGTAATCATGGCTTTTTATCTCAAAAATAATATAGCATTTCCGATGTAATTAATTTCTTTATTAATTAGTAAATTATAATTATGCACCTAACCCAAATCCTATCCCCCGACCTGCCCCAACAAGACCTTATCGCCACCCATCCGAATTGGACGCGTGCGGATTTCAACCGTGCGGTTTTCCGGCTGTCAGGTCGTCTGAAAACGGCAAACGCGCAAACGACCGCGTTGTGGTTTGACGATGCCGCGCTGTTTGCCTGCGCCGTGCTGGCGGTGTGGCATTCGGGCGGGCGGGTGTTGCTGCTGCCGAATCTGGCGCGGGACAATTTGGACTGGGGGCGGACGGCGGATGTGTTTTTGACGGATTCCGAAGATTTGCAAAGCAAGTTAGGCTGTCAAACCGAACAACGCGATGAATCGGGACAGACGTTGGATGTGCAATCCAACCCACCCGTGTGGCACCTGCCCGATTTACTTGCACACACGCCGCCTGAAAACCCGACGCCCGCCCCTGAAAACCATCTGATTCCCGACCATGCCGAAGCATGGCTGAAAACGTCGGGTTCCAGCGGCGAGGCGCAGGTGATTGTGAAAACCGCCGCGCAGATGCAGGCGGAAGCCTTGATGTTGGCGGATGCGCTGCCGTTCGGACGCGGCGGGGAAACGGTTATCGGCAGCGTCATTCCGCAACACCTTTACGGCTTTACTTTCCGTTTCGCGCTTGCGCTGACAATGGGCTGGCCTATGGAGCGGCGGCAGGCGGTTTATCCTGAAAACCTGCTCGCCAGCACGGCGGCGCATGAAAAAGTGGTGTGGATTGCCAGTCCGGCGGTACTCAACCGCTTGGGTGAAAACCGCAACTGGCAGAGCATCGGCCATAAAATCGCGGGCATCGTGTCGGCAGGCGGCGCGCTGCCCGAAGCCACGGCGGATTTGCTGCAACAGGCTGCCGTCCGCCCGTTTGAAGTGTACGGCAGCACCGAAACCGGCGTGATTGCGTCGCGTCGGGAAAGTCGCGAATGGCGGCCGTTTGCCGGCGTGGAAATCGGGCAGAACGCAGAAGGCGAATTGTGGGCATCTTCGCCGTGGTCGCCCGAACGCCGCCAAACCGCCGATTTAATCGAGCCGCAGCACGACGGTTTCCTGCTGCTCGGCCGCCAAGACCGCATCATCAAATTCGAGGACAAACGCGTGTCGCTGACCCAAATCGAACACGAACTTTTACGGCATCCGTGGATTGCCGACGCCCATTGCGGCCGCCACCCGCAACATCAGCGCATCGCCATATGGGCGGCGTTGAACGCGGACGGTATCGCCGCCCTACGCGACCAAGGCCGAGCCGCCGTCGCCGACGCGCTCAAACGCCACCTTGCCGCCACGCAGGACACCATCGCCCTGCCCCGTTACTGGCGTTTCGCCGACAGCCTGCCGCGCAACGCTCAGGCGAAAATCGCCGCCGCCGATTTTCAGACAGCCTTTACCGTCGCCCAAACATCGCCCGTTTGGTCAAAAACATCATCTGAAGAAGAAACCGCCGCCGAAACCTTCATCGGCCGCGTGCCGCTCGATTTGGTCTATTTCGGCGGCCATTTCGCCACTTTCCCGCTCGTACCCGGCGTAGTCGAGCTGCAATGGGTGCGCGATCTGGCGGCGCGGCATCCGTGGGGCAGGCAGCGTGTCGTCCGCGTGGAAAACCTGAAATACCAGCAGTTCGTCCGTCCGCATGACGAAGTGTCGGTGGAGCTGAAATACGATGAAGCCAAAAACAAATTGAGCTTTAAAGTCAGCAATGGCGACAATCCCTGTGCATCGGGGCGGATTGTGTTCGAGGTCGTCTGAAAATGCTTTTTTAGGTTTCGCCCTCTCCTGCGGGAAGAGGAAAACCTGCAAATCGGGGATAATCCCGCTCAAACTTAATATAGTGGATTAAATTTAAATCAGGACAAGGACACGAAGCCGCACAGTACAGACAGTACAGAACCGATTCACTTTGGTGCTTCAGCACCTTAGAGGAATCGTTCTCTTTGAACTAAGGCGAGGTAACGCCGTCGGTTTAAAGTTAAGCCACTATAAAAACCCATAATCAAATGAAAAGATAAAAAATATGCAACTTTTTCCAGCACTAGCACAACGTTATTCCGAAGAACACCAGTCCGCAGGCGAAGCGCAGCGTTTGGCGCAGGAAATCGCCTTTGCGCCGATTGTGTTCCAAGTATCCCGCCTGATGGTGAAATTCGGCATTTTGGATTTGCTGAACGACCATTCAGACGGCCTTACTCAAGCCGAAATCGCCGAGAAAGCCCAAATCAGCGGTTACGCCGCGCAAGTGCTGCTGGAAGCCTCGCTCTCCATCGGCACGGTACATACCCGCGACAACCGCTATTTCATCAGCAAAGCAGGCTGGTTTTTACTAAAAGACAAAATGGCGCGTGTGAACATGGATTTCACGCAGGAAATCTGTTACCAAGGCATGTTTGACTTGGAAAAAACCCTGCAAACGGGCAAACCCGAAGGGCTGAAAGTTTTCGGCAGCTGGCCGACGATTTACGAAGGCCTCTCCTCGCTGCCGAGCATCGCGCAGGAAAAATGGTTTGCCTTCGACCACTATTATTCCGACAATTCCTTTGCCGAAGCCTTGAAAACCGTGTTCGCCAAACCGGTTAAAAAACTGCTCGACGTCGGCGGCAACACCGGCCGCTGGGCGGAACAATGCGTCGGCTACAACGCCGAAGTCGAAGTCACCATCATGGATTTGCCGCAACAAATCGCCCTGATGCGCGAAGCGACCAAAGGCAAAACCGGCGCGGAACGCATCCATGCCCACCCTGCCAACCTGCTCGACCCCAAAGTTCCCTTCCCGACAGGTTTCGACGCGATTTGGATGAGCCAGTTTTTAGACTGTTTCAGCGAAGAACAAGTCACCTGCATCCTCCGCCGCGCCGCCGCTTCCATGAGCGCGCACACCAGCCTCTACATCATGGAGCCCTGCTGGGACAGGCAGCAATACGAAACCGCCGCCTACTGCCTGACCATGACCAGCCTGTACTTCACCGCCATGGCCAACGGCAACAGCAAAATCTTCCATTCCGAAGACCTGATACGCTGCGTTGAAAACGCCGGATTGAAAGTGGCGGAAATTTCAGACGGCATCGGACGCGGACACAGCATCTTGCGCTGCGAGAAGGTCGTCTGAAAAACGGTATCCCCATGAAAACCCTAGTGTTAATCCCCCACTACAACCACCCCGCCGCCATCGCCCGCGTCGCACAGACCATGCACGGCTTCGGTTTGGACGTATTGATTGTGGACGACGGTTCGCGCGAAGAATGCAAACCCGTATTGCAGGCATTGGTTTCAGACGGCATCCACGTCCTTTACCGCCCCATCAACGGCGGCAAAGGCGCGGCGGTCAAAACCGGTTTGAAATACGCCGAAGAACACGGTTACAGCCATGTTTTACAGGTTGATGCCGACGGACAGCACCATCTGGACGACACGCCCAAACTCTTGGCGGCGGCGGAACAAAACCCCGAAGCCGTCGTCTGCGGCTGGCCGCAATACGGCGACGACGCGCCCAAAGCGCGGCTGTACGGACGCAAAATTACCGATTTCTGGAACATGCTGCACACTTGGTCGTGCGACATCAAAGACGGCATGTGCGGCTTCCGCCTCTACCCGCTCGCCCCCGCGCTTTCGGTCGTCCGCGAAGAAACCGTGGGCGACCGCATGGATTTCGATACGGAAATCCTCATCCGCCTGTACTGGCGCGGCGTCAAGCCGGTTTGGATTAAAACGCCCGTGCAATACGCCGCCGACGGCGTGTCCCACTTCAACGCCTTCGCCGACAACGTGCGCATCAGCAAAATGCACACGCGGCTGTTTTTAGGGATGTTGCGGCGGCGTTTGGGCGCTTTATTCGGAAAGGCCGTCTGAAACCATGACCGACAACACGCAAAACCACTGGGCGGCGCAGCCCGAACGCGGCAGCCGCCTGTTTCTCTCCCTGACCACGCTGATGGTGCGCTATCTGCCTGCCTTCCTGATGAGGCCGTGCATCTGGTTTGTGGTGCTGTATTTCTACGCCACCGCACCCAAACCGCGCCGCCATATCCTGCGGTATCAAACCCGTCTTCAGACGGCCTTTCCCGATACCGTTTTGCCGAAACACGGCGTATTCAAACAATTTATCGCGTTCGGCGAGGCAATATGCGACCGTTTTGCCGTGTGGCAGCGCAAAATCCGTTATGAAGATTTGGTACTCGAAGACCCGGACGGCGTTTATACGCAAGTGAGCGATTCGGTACGCGGGCAGATTTTCGCCTGCTCCCACTTGGGCAACACCGAAGTCTGCCGCGCGCTGGTGTCGCACCATAAAGGCTTCAGGCTCAATGTGTTGGTACACAGCAAACACGCGCAGGCGTTCAACGAAGCCTTGCAAAAAGCGGGCGCGGAACACATCCGCCTGATTCAGGTCACGGATTTGGATTCCACCCTGATGATGGAGCTGAACCGCCGCATCGAAGACGGCGAATGGATAGCCATTGCCGCCGACCGCGTACCCGTACGCGGCGAGAAAACCGCCGACATCAATTTCCTAGGCCATACCGCCCCCATGCCGCAAGGCGCATGGCTCTTGGCGGCGCTCTTGAAAACTCAGGTGAACACGCTGTTTTGCGTCAAGCAAAACGGCCGCTACCATTTGAAACTGCGCCGCTTCACCGACACCTCCGACTGGAAGCGCGGCAACCGCGAAGCCGCCGTTACCGCCGCCATGCAGGGCTTCGCCGATATCCTAGCGCAAGAATGCGCGCAAAATCCGCTGCAATGGTTTAACTTTTATGATTTTTGGAACGAGGAAAAAGAAAAGGTCGTCTGAATCCTGAACTGCCCCTAAATCTTAGGCATTCAATAAGAGCCTATTCGGGTGCTCTGTTCAAATTCAGACGACCTTTGTGTTTGAACAGGCGGTTTAGGCTTTGCCCGTGCTGCCGAAGCCGCCTTCGCCGCGTTCGCTGGCGGCAAATTCGTCCACGACTTTGAACGAGGCTTGGATGACGGGAACGATGACCATTTGCGCGATGCGTTCCATCGGCTCGATGGTAAACGCTTCTTTGCCCCTGTTCCACACGGAGACTTTGAGTTCGCCCTGATAGTCCGAATCGATCAGTCCGACCAAGTTGCCCAAGACGATGCCGTGTTTGTGTCCCAGACCGGAACGCGGCAGCAAAACGGCGGCGTAGTCGGGATTGGCAAGGTGCACCGCCAGACCGGTCGGAACAAGATAAGTGTCGCCCGGTTGCAGGGTCACGGCTTCGTCCAAACAGGCGCGCAGATCGAGTCCGGCAGAACCCGGCGTGGCGTAGGCGGGCAGTTTGTCCGCCATTTTCGGATTGAGGATTTTCAGTTCGACTTCGGTTTGCATGATTTTTTTCCGTTTCATTTGATTTGACGCGGATTATACACATATTCCCCCGCCCTATCGTTGGAGTCGTCTGAAAAAACGGGGTATGATTCATTCAACCAAACGTGAATATCGGAGGACATCATGGATTTGCACAATATCCGCGAAGATTACAGCAAGCGCGAACTGTCGGAATCGGAATGCCATGCCGACCCGATTGTCCAGTTCGAGCAATGGCTGAACGAGGCGATTCATTCGCAAGTCAACGAGCCGACTGCTGTCAACGTCGCCGCCGTGGGCGAAGACGGCAGGCCGAACAGCCGCATGGTGCTGCTGAAAGAGGTCAATCCGCAGGGATTTGTGTTTTTCAGCAACTACTTAAGCCGCAAAGGACGCTCGTTTGACGCGCATCCGTTTGCCGCCATGACATTTTTCTGGCCAGAGCTGGAGCGGCAGGTGCGCGTTGAAGGGCGCATCGAAAAACTGGATGCCGCCGCTTCGGATGAATATTTCGACAGCCGCCCCTACACCAGCCGCATCGGCGCATGGGCAAGCGCGCAGAGCGAAGTGTTGTCGAGCAAGGCGATGTTGGTTGCCAAAGCGGCAGCAGTGGGCGCGAAACACCCGCTGCACGTCCCGCGCCCGCCGCATTGGGGCGGCTATCTCGTCATTCCCGACCGCATCGAATTCTGGCAGGGCCGCCCCAGCCGCCTGCACGACCGCATCCAATACCGTTTGGTTGACGGCAACTGGATACGCGAGCGGCTGTCGCCTTAAACTTTCCACAGCTTCAAGCCGATAGGGTAAAATCCCGACTCCAGCAAAAGGTCGTCTGAAATATAAAAAACGTTTTAACAAAACTCGTTTCATTCGTTTCAGACGACCTTTTATCCGTAACTTATCCTGCCGCCACCGCCGCAGAAGAACCGTTTTCCGCAGCGGGTTGAATTTGACTTGCCTTGTCCTGCTTCAAATTCAACCCGCTGCCATCAAACGCGTTAGGAGAACCCCATGTCCAAGCACCCCACCAGCAAACGCCAATGGCGCGACGGCGCAGCCCCGTCTGCCAAGAAAACCGCCAAACCTTTCAAAAGCAAAGCCCGTCCCAAAGACGAAACGCGGAAAACTGCTTCCAAACCTTACGGACAAAAAGTTTCAGACGATCTCAAGCCGCAAAACGCCCCCAAACAGCGTGCCGCCAAAGCCAGAAAACTCGTCGTCCGCAACCCCAACCAAAAAATCATGGAACGCGCGCGCGATTTGAAAGAGCGCCGCAGCGACTTGTCGCGCATGGAGCCCGAACGCCTGCAAAAAGTGCTTGCCGCGTCCGGTGTCGGTTCGCGCCGCGAAATGGAAGAGTGGATTAACAACGGCTGGGTAACGGTCAACGGCAAAACCGCGCAGTTGGGCGACAAAGTCACCCCCGACGACCACGTTACCGTCAAAGGCAGCATCATCAAACTCAAATGGGCGGACCGCCTGCCGCGCATCATCCTGTATTACAAACAAGAAGGCGAAATCGTCTCCCGCGACGACCCGCAAGGCCGCGTCAGCATTTTCGACCGTCTGCCGCAGGCCGCCAGCAGCCGCTGGGTCGCCATCGGACGCTTGGACATCAACACCAGCGGCCTGCTCATCCTGACCACCTCCGGTGAACTCGTCCAACGTTTCGCCCACCCCAGCTTCGAAGTCGAACGCGAATACGCCGTGCGCGTGCTGGGCGGGCTGACCACAGAACAAATGCGCAGCCTCACCGAAGAAGGCGTGATGCTCGAAGACGGCTTGGCAAAAGTCGAACGCATCTACGAACAAGGCGGCGAAGGCGCGAACAAATGGTACAACGTCGTGATTAAAGAAGGCCGCAACCGCGAAGTACGCCGCATATTCGAAAGCCAAGGCCTCACCGTCAGCCGCCTCGTGCGCGTCGGCTTCGGCCCCATCGGCCTGCCCAACCGCCTCAAACGCGGACAGTTCTACGAACTCAACCCCGCCGAAGTCGCCAACATCATCAAATGGGCGGACATGCTGTTGCCGGGCGAACGCCGCCGGAAGAAAAGTTAATGTAAGATAAATCGGGGTTGAGGCCTTTACAAAATCGTCTCAGCCCGACAAAATCTTGCCCAAGTCATAAACATAGTGGGTTAAGTTTAGACCAGTACCGCATTGCTCCGCCTTGTCCTGATTTAAACTTAACCCACTATTCACACATTATAGTGGATTAAATTTAAATCAGGACAAGG
>NZ_KV800950.1:27025-39828 GCF_001810355.1 Neisseria sp. HMSC074B07
TACTGGTTTAAAGTTAATCCACTATAAAATCCAAATAAAAAGTGACCCTGCACTATCGTTGAATCTGCCAATACACTGCTATCAATACTTTTAACAATCAGCATGTGATATTTCTATGGAGCTTGAATCATGCCCCGTTTTTTTCTAAAAACCGTTTCCATACTCACGTTAGCAGCTTTGGCCGCGTGTTCCGGTCCACTCGAACACTCAAGTTCTTCACCTGAAAGTCTTCAGAGTCCACCCAACGCAGCACTGTCTACTGCCGCCGTTGCTGAAGAAAATCTGCCTCTTGCAGAAAACACCGAACGCTACCAAGACCAACCCGACCAACCAGTCAAATCCGTTGCCCAAGAGCCTGTATCCACATTCAGCATCGATGTCGATACCGGGAGCTACGCCAACGTCCGCCGATTCCTGAACAGCGGCCAACAGCCGCCCAAAGATGCTGTACGGATTGAGGAAATCATCAATTATTTCCCCTACAACTATCCACTGCCTACTGACAACCGTCCATTTGCCGTTCACACTGAAACCATTGATTCACCGTGGCAACCTGAAGCCAAACTCATCAAAATCGGTATCCAAGCACAAGACACCGCGAAGAAAGACCTACCACCTGCCAACCTCGTTTTCCTTGTGGACGTATCCGGCAGTATGGATGAGGAAAACAAACTGCCGCTGGTTCAAAAAACCCTTCGCATCCTGACCCGACAACTGCGCCCGCAAGACAAAGTGACCCTGATTACCTATGCGTCAGGCGAAGATCTGGTACTCCCACCCACCTCAGGTGCAGATAAAGAAACAATCCTGAACGCCATCGACAAACTGCGTGCAGGCGGCGCGACAGACGGCGAATCCGCACTGCAAATGGCTTATGAGCAAGCGCAAAAAGCCTTCGTACCCAACGGCATCAACCGCATCCTACTGGCGACCGATGGCGACTTTAACGTCGGCGTATCCGACACCGAAACCCTCAAATCCATGGTTGCCGAAAAACGCAAAAGCGGCGTTTCACTCAGTACCTTGGGCTTCGGCATGGGCAACTACAATGAAGACATGATGGAGCAAATCGCCGATGCAGGCGACGGCAATTACAGCTACATCGACAACGAAAAAGAAGCGAAAAAAGTCCTGCAACAGCAGCTGACCTCCACACTCGCCACCGTAGCGCAGGATGTCAAAATCCAAGTCGAATTCAACCCTGCTACCGTCAAAGAATACCGCTTGGTCGGCTATACCAACCGCACCCTGCGCAATGAAGACTTCAACAACGACAGAGTAGATGCGGGCGACATCGGCGCAGGCCACAGCGTGACCGCCCTCTATGAAATCATCCCGCAGGGCAAACAAGGCTGGTTAGAAGAATCGCGCTATCAAAAAGCCCCAGCCGCTAAAGGCAGCAAAAACGAATACGCCTTTGTCAAAGTGCGCTACAAACTGCCCGGACAAAAAGACAGCCAATTGATGCAGCAAGCCGTCCCCGTCGGCAGCAAACCGCTTGACCAAGCCGACAAAGACACCCTGCTCGCTCTTGCCGCCGCTTCCTATGCCCAAGCCTTGCGCGGCGGCGAATACAACGGCAAACTTAATTGGAGAGACATCGAAAACATGGCACAAAAAGTCCAAGGCGATGACCCGTTCGATCTGAAATCCGAATTTCTCCAACTGGTGCGCACCGCCGCCGGACACGGAGGAACATCAGGTCCTTTAGTTAAAGAGTAAAATCTCAAAAGGTCGTCTGAAAACTTTTCAGACGACCTTTTATACACCCTGCCTCAACCACCATCAGGAGCCGCTTCATGTTCACACTCAAAACCGACAACGACCGCCTGCTGCTCGCCTCAGCCGATTTGCGCGCGGAAATTTATCTCTACGGCGGGCTGCTCAACCGCTACGAAATCCGCCGCCCCGACGGCACATGGTTCAACATCGTCAAAGCCTACGACACCCCGCAACACGCCCGCGAGAGCCTGACCGAATGGTTCCGCAGCGGCAAGCTCAGCCCGTACGCCTGCCGCCTGCGCCACGGCAAATACAGCTTTGACGGCAAAGCGTATCAGTGCGGCAAATTCAAACTCGCCGAACACGCGGCACACGGTTTGATGTATGACCGCGAGTTCGCCCTCGTCAACAGCCATGCCGACGGCCAATCCGCCGAAGTCGAAATCCGTGCAGATTACGCGCAAGACGACAGCGGCTACCCCTTCCCCTTCAGCCTGACCGTCCGCTACCGCCTCAGCGCAGACGGCTTAAGCATCCGCTCCACCGTCCGCAACCAAGGCGCAACCGCCATGCCGCTCGCAGACGGCTGGCACCCCTATTTCACACTGGGCGGCAAAACCGACGATTGGTCACTGGAAATCGACAGCAGCAAACGCTTGGGCTTCGATGCCGATTTGGTTCCCGACGGCAGCATGATTGACGACACCCGTTTTCAGACGACCTCAAGCTTGGCAGGCATCGAATTGGACAACAGCTTTGTCTTGGCACGCAGCAAACCTGCCGCCTGTACGCTTTCAGGCAACGGACTGACCCTGAACATTTACCCCGACGCATCCTATCCCTACCTGCAAATCTTCACCCCATCGACCCGCGACACCATCGCCATCGAAAACCTCAGCGGCGCACCCGACTGTTTTAACAACGGCTTAGGGTTAATCAAGCTGAACGCGGGAGAAGAAGCCGTATTTGAAACGCGCTACCATATCGCAGCCAACCGTCCGTAAGCAGCCCGAATCTTTACCGGCAAAGCAAAGGTCGTCTGAAAACGCCCAATCAGGTTTTCAGACGACCTTTTAATCAACTGATGCACTGGTTTCTTGCTTCCGCATATATAGCAAGCAACTCAAATCCACCCTCTACTTTTACGACACAACAGGTCGTCTGAAAAATCAAAAACAGCCAGTTACGGCTGTAAAAAAGGGCTTTCGCCCCTTCCTTTTACCACAAGCTTTCCGTGCGGATTTGCCTCCAACCTTGCCCGGTTTCTTCCACCACAAACGGCACACCGCTGACACCAAACTGTTGCGCAAGATTGGCGCCGTCAGCAATGCGCTGTTTGGCAAGCTGTTCGGTTGCACGATCTTTTAAAATCCCAACCGCTTGCTGACAGCCGATTTGGCGCAAAACATCTGCCAATACATCCAATTTTGCCGTATCCAAACCTTCTTCGTAACGTGCTTTTTGAAAAGCACGCAAGGCTTCCGGTTCGCGCGCAGGCTCGGTAGTTTGCACCGCCGTTAAAGCCTGCACCAAGGCGAAAGAATTGAAATTGGTCGGCTGCTGCAAAATGTTTTGGCGATAATTTTCGCTAAACGGCAGCCCTGTGAGCTTGGCGATACGCCGGTCGTTTTCCCAAGCATGTTCCGCCCAATCGGGCGACATGATTTTGTCGCGGCAAAATAAGCCTGTCGGAACAAATTTGACATCAGCAGTTTGCGCCAATTTTGAAATGCCGTCTGAAACGGAATAACACCATCCGCAAAGCGGATCAAACAAATAAAGAATCTTTTGCGCTGCCATATTTTTTTACCCCACTAAAAGCGAAGTCATACTGAGCGAACCGACAACAAGGTTGTCGTTGAAAAACGTAATGGCATCATCCGGCTCGCGCAATGCCATAATACAAAGAAAAGGCAGATAATGTTCCGGAGTCGGCACGGAGAGCATCGCCTTTTCGCCCAGCCGTTCGTAATGAATCAAAGTATCGTCATCCCGCTCGACAATCGCCTGATTGACCGCTTCGCGGAACTCAAACGCCCAATCATAACCCGCGCCGATTTGATTGATATGCGCCCTGCTCATCACGCTCAAATTATGAATAATATTGCCGCTGCCGATAATCAACACACCCTGTTCGCGCAAAGCGGATAATTTTTTCGCCAAATTGAAATGCCATTCTGCCGACTGCAAGCGGTTGAGACTGAGCTGCACCACAGGAATATCGGCATCAGGATACAGAAATTTCAACACCGCCCAAGCGCCGTGATCAAAACCGCGCGTCGGATTCAGCCCGACATTTTCCGGCTGCAATAACGAGCGCACTTGCTCCGCCAATTCAGGCGAACCGGGCGCAGGATACTGCACTTGGCTCAGCTCTTCAGGAAATCCGTAAAAATCGTAAATCATTTCAGGATGTTCGCCCGATGTAACCTGCAAACGGCTGCTGTACCAATGCGCCGAAATCATCAAAATCGCTTTCGGTTTGGCAAATTTTTGCGTAATCAGGCTGAGATTTTGGTTGAAAGGATTTTCCTTATCCAACACATTCATCGGACTGCCATGCCCGACAAACAATACAGGCATTTTTTTCATTGTTGCCTCCTTAAAATATTTGATGAGGCAGATTGTACGGATAAATGATTAAGCAATAAATCTCAATTTATGAACAACATATTTTCCCAGTAGGAAATGATGAAATGTTCTTTGGCTTTGCTGCAAAGTTAAAAATAGGTCGTCTGAAAATGGTTTCAGACGACCTTGGTTTACTTCTTAAAAAGTGTTGAAGCTAATCCCATCGAGCTGTATTTTTAGTCATAAGGAAAATCTTTTTTATATTTTTCTCCAAATTACTGAAAGTTTAGCTTTAACTGCTTGGAAAAGTGCCTTTTTCCAATGATTAGCTCTACTTTCGTTTTCAATAACAGAGTCTATATTACATTTTTCAAAATCATCCATAAGTGTGCCATTCATTTTATGGCTTTTCATTTGGACCCAAATATCAGATAAACTTCCAGAGGAAGATACAGAAAATCTATCTGCCAAATGAAATTTCTCAAAGTGAAATTTGATTTTATCCTTTTTATCATCTGACCAATCATTTGGTGGAACAAGATAATAACAAACTGTTCCAAAATCAGTTCCATCATCAATATATTCCGCATACAACCACTGTTCGTTAAAAAAACAATCCTCATCCAAGTAAGGATGAATTAATTGTTTATTTTTTTCTGTAGGGAAAAATTCTTTTTTAAATTCTGTATTACAATCTTTGCATACGGGAATTAAGTTATAAGGAAATACTGAAAAATGTCCATATCTTGATTTTGGTAAAAAATGATCTATTTGTGATGGAGTGTTAATTCCTCCACAAAATGGACATCTTATTTTAGGATTTTTAGCTGAATTAAGTACAGCATCGTATACTCCTCCGCTACGACAATCACGAAGACAATAATCATATAATTTAACCATATGAGAATTACTCAATGTATTACAAATTACTCCATCTGGTTCAATAGGAAAATCTGTATCAAACCTGTATAAATTATTTAATCGTGCATATTCTTCATAATCATTCCCTATATCCAATAGATATTGTTTATTAGATAATACATCACTTGTGTATTGAGTATTTCGACTGCAACACTCTTCAATTATATTTGAATAATTTAGGAGTTCAGAAGGTAAATTTAAGCGAATCACTGGCGGTTCCCTCCATCTCTATCATCTCTAATTCGTACTAAAGTTTTTAATAAAATCTTCGCTTCGGTTCCCAACTGATTACCAAATTCAGATACTATGTCATCATATGATTTTCCTGTGGCTACTATTTCAGTCAATAATTTATGAAAGCCTGATTTAATCACTTCTAAACTAAAGACTTCTCTCGTTAGAACACCAACATTTTCCCCAAATGTTTCAATATCAGGTCTATAAGGATTTGTAACTTTTCCTGTCCGCTCTATTTTCCAAACACAAGATCTTGGTATTTCCTGCAATACAACAGGAGAATGTGTAGCAATAATGGCTACTCCATTCCTGTTATCTAATAAATCAGATAAAGCACGAACAAAAGCAGATAATAACGGTGGATGAAGGTGGCTTTCAGGTTCATCAAGCAAAACTAATGTTTTTTCTTCAACTTTAGCTACTAGCTGGGTAATAATTAGTAAAACCGATGCATGTCCAGAGCTCATTCTTCCAATCGTTTTTAAAACCTTATCTTTAGAGATCTTCTCATCTATTAAATTGCTTAGATGCATTTCTGCAAAATTATCATCCGACTCAAGGTTATTAATAGCATTAAGCCAACGTTCCTTCTTGGCAAAAAAACTCCTACATTCATGAAAAGATTTCCAAAAATCCTGTTCAAAATACTCCCTTGGCGTTTTTAATCGTGTGTCTGATTCTTTTAACCCAATGTAAGAATAATATTTTAGATCATCATGATTTGGCACAAATGGATCAAAAATACTGAAAGATACTGCTACTAAATAGCTAAAATAATCATTGTCAATTTTTTTCTTAAGAAAATCTGAAGTATAAAATCCACCATCATCATAATCTTGTTTTGTGAATGATTTAATCATTCCGTTCAATAATGTTGTTTTTCCTACACCATTTCTACCAATAATTGCATGAATATTGGTACTCGGTGTTGAGTTTGCGCTTACATTGAAATCTAATTTGATATTTCCCATGTTTTCTTTTTCAAGACGAATAAAAGAAAACCTAAAATCAGTTAAAGGTGATTTACCATTTAAAACTCTTCTAAATTGTTCTTTAACTGTTGTTTCTCTTATATCTCTCATTAATGAGGTTTGGAAAACAACCTCATTCTCAAATTGTTCGAATAATTTAGATTTATAAGCAACATCATTTAAATTTCCTAATATATATTCTCTTGCTTCTTTTGGGAGTTTCATAATTGAATTGTAGAACTCAACATCTTCAGCCAAAGAGAAAAAATTTTCAGGTAGAGATTTGAAAGTTTTCCCCTGGCATATTTCTATGATTTTCTTATAAGTAGAAGTTTCAGATGTTTGACCTTTAAATCCAATTTTAATATTACCAATAGGATGAACACTTCCATATTCATCGATATAATTCATAAAAAACATAGTAATATAATAATAGTCATTCCAATTATCGTAAGTTAAACAGACTAAATTTCTAGCATTAGAAGGAAGTCTTTCATTTCTATCTAATAATAAAAAGTTCATCATTATTCCTTGATTAATTATATTGAATTCACAACATATAATGGATATTTACCATCCAATCCTAATCACGACAATCCGCCATTGAAAGTGTAATGCCTCTTTGGGTGCAAACTGTTTGTTTCCCATAAACTTTCAAGCTCTTTGTTTTCAAATTCTCATCTACTTTCCACTTCACTTGACACAACATTTTGCCCGTGTTGCAGCGCAAAATCCAATTCTACCGTGTCTTTTCCGATTTCCCAGTATAGGACTGAATTATCTTTAGTAACGTAGCAATTAGTTTTGCAAGGTATATTGTTCGGTCGGTGTGCCTTTGAATTCGGTGAGAATACGATTTCTTTCGAACGGGATCTCTGCATCCCAAAAGCTTGGTGCGGCAAGTAGCTAGACATCTAAACTGATGGGTTTGACGGCATTATCTTTATGGTTGGAAGGTGTAAGATTTGGCATTTTTAATGCGTGGCACGATATGCACTAAACCGCTGTCTTTTGGATGAGGTCGTTTTGCACGGTTTGGCAAGTGTCGTTTTGCACGCCGGTTTCCGCCCATTTTTTGAGCATTTCAAAACCTCGGTCGTCTGAAATTTGACGCCACCCTGTCCAAGTGTTATTAATAATTCCTATTCACAAACAAACAGGAACAAACATGAAAAAAGTTGGTAACAAAGTAGTCGTTGTGGGCTTGGGCGCGGTCGGTGTCAGCTATGCCTATTCCATGCTCAACCAAGCCTTGTGCGACGACATGGTTTTAATCGACATCAACCGCACGCGCGCGGAAGGCGAAGCGCGCGACTTCCGCCACGGAATGCCTTATGCCGCCTCGCCCGCGCGTATTTACGTCGGCGATTACGATGATTGTTCGGATGCGGACATCGTGTGTATTTGCGCCGGCGCGGCGCAGGCTCCCGGCGAAACCCGTTTGGACTTAATCGACAAAAACCTGCGCATCTTCCGCGACATCGTTTCGAAAGTCATGGCTTCGGGCTTTGACGGCATCTTCTTGGTTGCCTCCAATCCCGTGGACGTACTGTCTTATGCCGTCCTGCGCTTTTCAGGCCTGCCCAAAGAGCGCGTTATCGGCTCGGGTACCATCCTTGACTCCGCCCGTTTCCGCGTTTGTCTGGGCAACGAATTCGACGTCGCGCCTTGGAGCGTCGATGCCATGATGATCGGCGAACACGGCGACAGCATCATTGCGCTTTGGAGTACCGCCAACATCGCCGGTATGTCGGTTCAGAAGATGTTGGAACAATCAGAAGACGGACAGGCGCGTATGGACAAAATCTATAACACCGTGCGCAATGCCGCCTATGAAGTCATCGCCGCCAAAGGCTCAACCAGCCACGGCATCGGCATGGGTTTGAGCCGTATCTCCAACGCCATCCTGCACAATCAAGGCGTCGTATTGCCTGTTTCCACCTTGCTTGAAGGTGAGTTCGGACAAAACGGCGTGTATATCGGCGTACCGACCGTCGTCAACCGCCAAGGCGCGGTCCGCATCATCGACCTGCAACTTTCCGACGACGAAGCCGAACGCTTTGCCCACTCGGCGGAGCTGTTGAAAAGCTATCAACGCAAAGTCGATGAAATGGTCGGATAAATAGAATCGCCTCTAAGTAAAACAAAACGTCGTCTGAAAACTGGAAATTTGGTTTTCAGACGACGTTTTCCGTTCACAAACCTAAGTCCTATTTTTCTGCTTTCAACACTCTTTGCCGGCGCGTTTCGCTCAACACCATGCCTGCGCTGACGGAGACGTTCATGCTTTCGACCGTGCCGAACATGGGTATCGACACCAGCATGTCGCAATGTTCGCGCGTCAGGCGGCGCATGCCTTCGCCTTCGTTGCCCATCACCCATGCCGCGCTGTCGGGCAGGTCGCAATGGTAAAGGTCGGCGTCGCCGCCCATGTCGGTGCCGATGATCCAGATGCCGTATTCTTTCAGCTCGCGCAGTGTGCGGGCGAGGTTGGTTACGGTGATGTAGGGGACGGTTTCCGCCGCGCCGCAGGCGACTTTACTGACGGTGGCGTTCAGTCCCGCGCTTTTGTCTTTCGGCGCAATGACGGCGTGTACGCCCATTGCGTCGGCGGTACGCAGGCACGCGCCGAGGTTGTGCGGGTCGGTGATGCCGTCGAGTATCAGCAGCAACGGCGGTTCGCTCAGGTTTTCCAATACGTCTTCGAGGTGGACGTGGTTTTTGGAAGCGTCGATAAACCCGACCACGCCCTGATGCCGCGCGCCTTTGCTGATGGCGTTGAGGCGGTCGGCGTCGGCGAAGTGTACGCGCACGTTTTCGTTTGCTGCTTTCTCCACTACATCACGCGTGCGGGCATCGTTTTTGCCTTCTTGGACGTAGAGTTCGGTAATCGATTTCGGGTTTTGCCACAGGCGGGCGTTGACGGCGTGGAAGCCGTAGATGAGTCTTTGGTTTGCCATGATTTTGCTTTATAAAAAATTTCAGACGACATTATAACAAGATAAGGTCGTCTGAAAGCAGGTGTAACCGGTTTCACTCAAACGCAGCCGCCTAGCGCATCAAATACCCCAACAGCCCAGAACTGCCCACACCGATCAACACGGTAACCAACATAGAAAACCTGCTGGCGGCAAGCACGGTCAGCGCAATGGCAATCAACTCGTGCGGTTTGTTGGACACGAAATAAGGCGCGATGACGGAAATCAACACGCAACCCGGCGCGGCTTCCATCACGATTTGTGCGCGGCGGCTTAAGGTGCGGTTGCGCAAGGCGAAAAAACCGATAAGGCGGGTGGAATACGTTACCACCAGCATACTGGCAAACAGCAGGAACGACTGCCAAGAGAGCAAATCCTTCATTCCTTCTCTCCCCAAAGATAGGCGGCAAGCAGGCCGGAAATCGCACCCATCGGCACATACCAATGCCCGTCCACCGACAAATAAGTCCCCCCCGCCACAATCAGGCTGACGAACCAAGGGCGTGCTGCCTTAAAGCTTTTCCACATACCACGCAGCAGCACCAAAAACACGGCGGGAAACGCCATGCCGAAGCCCCATGCCGCGACATCGCCGAACATCGGTCCGACCGCCGCGCCAAACGCCGCAAAGCCAATCCAAGTGGTGTAGAGGATGAAACACACGCCCGCATAAAACGGCATATTGAATGCCGGCAGCCCCATCGCCTTGCGCTTTTGGATTTCCGCAAACGCCAGCGCCCAACTTTCGTCGCACATAAAAAACAGCGCGGGCATGGCTTTTTTCAGCGGCATATCCCGCATATAAGGCGCGATTGCCGCCCCCATCAAAATATGGCGCGAATTAATCATGAAGGTAACGGTAGCGATGATCAGTATCGGCAGCGGGTTTGCCCACAAGTTGACCGCTGCAAATTCCGAGCCGCCGGCAAAGTTCATGCCCGTCATCATCAGCATTTCCAGCCAACTCATCCCTTTCTGTCCACCTTGTACGCCTAGTATCAGCGCCCACGGCAAAAGCCCGATAAGCATGGGCGAACATTCTTTGATGCCGCGTAAAAATTCGGATTGCGGGGAATTTGGGTGTGTCATTTTGTTGAGAAATTTAAATAGAGTGTGAAGATGAAAAATGAGGGAAGGTATTATAAGTGAAATCGTCAACAATCAGGAGGGCAAGACAAAATCGCAAACAAGGAAACGCCGTATTGCTTTCAGGTCCATTTACGGGAACACCCAAAAATACAGCTTGAAATGAAAACAGCCGGATTCTGCAATATGACAGAATCCGGCTGATACAAACCGAATGAACAGGTTTTCAAGAATATCCGAAGTTGGTTGGGCGATTCACATTTTCAGACGACCTTCGATCATCTTTCCATTATGTGAATCCCTACCCTGATTATAACGCTTTAAGACGGGCAATCCGGTTTTCCAAAGAGGGGTGGGTGCTGAGCAAAGAATCTTTGGCATCGCTGGCGATACCCATCGCATTCATTTGCTGCGGCAAATCGCTCGGGTTGCCTTTCAAGCGTTGCAGCGCGGCAATCATTTTGGGCGCGCCGACCAGTTTGGCGGCGCCTGCATCCGCACGGTATTCGCGCTGACGGCTGAACCACATCACGATGATGCTTGCCAAAAAGCCGAACACGACCTGCAATACCATGCTGACTAAAAAATATGTGCCTTGCGAAGTGCTGCCGTCGTTGTTGCGTGCAATCATGCCGGAAACGATGCGGGCAAGGAAAACCACAAACGTATTGACCACGCCCTGTATCAAGGTCAGCGTAACCATGTCACCGTTGCCGACGTGCGCCATTTCGTGCGCCAAAACGGCTTCGACTTCGTCCCGCGTCATGCGCTCGAGCAAACCCGTACTCACCGCAATCAGCGAACTGTTGCGCGTGGCACCGGTTGCAAAGGCATTGGGTTCGGGGGAATGGTAGATCGCCACTTCCGGCGTTTTCAGGCTCCACTGCCTCGCCTGTGCTTCCACAGTCGCCAACAACCACGCTTCCACTTGATTGCGCGGCTGCACGATGACTTCCGCACCGACTGAGTTTTTCGCGATGGATTTGGACATCAATAATGAAATGATCGAACCGGCAAAGCCGACGACGGCCGAGTACACCAGCAGGCTGCCGACCTGATCCGTACTGTGTATGCCAAGTACGGCCAAAACAACGCGGATGACGACCAAAACGGCAATATTGGTTGCGAGAAACAAGAAGATTCGTTTCACCGGGGAGATTCCTTTTTTGGGTATGGTTGGTTTATGTTTTTGATTGATATAAAAGAACAACAAAATTAAACAACATCAAAATATTGAAGTTTACTTTGCACGCTACGCTTTATATCGAAACCGGTTGGAATTCAAATTATCGGTTTGCCCTAAAATTTTCGAGCGAATTCACAATCAGGCTGTAAGACTTATACCGCATTACTGCTAATGCTGCGGTATTTTCTCAAAAAGAGGCGGATTCTAAAATGCCGTACTTGGAAAAGGTATGCAAAACCAAAGTATCATTTTGACTAAACAGGAGATTTAGCGTTAACAAAATGCCATTTTCCCCTCAAAAACGTATTGATTACCCGTCCGAATATACCTAATAAAGACCGTTACTCCTCTTTTGATTGCCACCCTACCCCGAAATCTGATAAATAACGAATATAACATTTACATTAAATCCGTGCGCAAATCATGAAACGCAAAACCTCCCTCAATCTCGTTCTTGCCAGCATTGCGGTTGCCATTGCCTTGATTACGGCTGCGGCTTTTTGGTTTTATCACAGCCCTTACGGTCCGACCATCCCACTTATCCGTACCGGTTCTTCACAATCCATTACCCAACCCGACCGACCATCCCCGAAAATCGTCCAATCTGCGCGCAACCAAATCGGCAAGACCCTGCGTTATGACTCTGCCTACACCAAACTCAAATATCCGATGGGTGACGTACCGATGAAAAAAGGCGTGTGCACCGACGTCATCATCCGCGCCCTGCGCGACCAAAATATGGATTTGCAAGAACTTGTCCATCAAGACATGAGCCGGAACTTCTCCGCCTATCCCAATCGTTGGGGCTTGAAACAACCCGATGCCAACATCGACCACCGCCGGGTACCCAACCTCATGACTTATTTCACACGCCAAGGCTGGGCGGTACAGGATACGAATTATCAGGCAGGCGATATTGTGACTTGGGAGCTTAAAGGCAACCGCCCCCACATCGGCATCGTCTCCGACCGCAAAATCGGAGACAGACCCTTGATTATCCACAATATCGGTTTGGGAACCCGCGAAGACGACATCCTCTACCGCTATACCATTACCGGACATTTCAGGCTTCCTGTTCAGTAAATTTTCCATCGTGTTATAGTGAATTAAATTTAAATCAGGACAAGGCGA